>NZ_JBJLRD010000089.1:0-8459 GCF_050871305.1 Kineococcus gypseus
CCCGACCCGCGCCCCCCCGCCCCCCGCCCCCGCCCCCCCGCCCCGCCCCCCCCCCCCCCCCCCCCCCCCCCCCCCCCCCCCCCCCCCCCCCCCCCCCCCCCCCCCCCCCCCCCCCCCCCACCGAAACCTCACCCGCCACCTCAGAATCGGTGCGGTGATCTCCCCACACCTGTGGGGAGATCACCGCAGGAGGCGCGTGCCCGACGAACCACACTGAGACCAGCGGCTGCTCGCGGCGATCGTCCAGCACGTCGATGCGCACCCAGACGTCGGCCGCCTTACCGTCCACGCCCCAGTGCACGCTCAGCGCCTCTAGATCGCCCGGTGCCAGCAGGCTGCGCACCGCCGGCTCGACCACCCGCCGGCGCAAGGCGGCCAGCCGCTCGTCGTCGGCGTCGGTAACCGGAGCCAGGCAGGGGAGGCTCTGGCTCGGCAACGGAGTGGTGTTGACCGCCACACGCAGCCACGAGCTGGTGGGGCCAGGTGGCGGCGTGGCTGGCAGGAGGGCACGCCAGTACACAGGGGGCGAGCAGCTCAGAGGGGACTCCCCTGTCTGTGGCGGAGTGTGCGGGAGAGGGCGGTAGAGGAGGTCCAGCAGCAGCCAGAGCGGAACTACCTGATTTGGCTAGCCCTGATTGAGCCACTCGAAGAAAGTCGGGCAGCGGTCGGCGTGTCCGGGCGGTACCGGGGGATCTTGCTGCCACGGTTGCCGCCATGCCAGGGAAGGCCAGCGCTGCTCCTCGCGCGCAGCCCAGCGACCAGCTCAGCGCGCCCGCCGGCGCGCCGCTGGGCACGGGCCTGGCGATGGGGCTGGACGCGCGGCTGGATGCGGACGGCTGGACCGCGGCGTGGTCCCCGCGCCGGCCGCTGGCCACCGACGACCTCACGCGCGGCTGCTGGCGGCAGAGCCGTGACGCCGCGCTGGCCCGCCGGTACCTGGAGCACTCCCCCAAGGCGCTGCTGTCCATGCTCGTCATCGACGTGGACCACCCCGACACCCTCCTGCGCGCGATCAGCCGGCCCCTGGAGCACCCCGAGCCCTCCTGGGTCGCCGAGGGCGTCAGCGGGCGCGGGCACGTCGGCTGGGTCCTCTCCTCCCCCGTCTGCCGCACCGACGCCGCCCGCACCGCTCCCCTGGCCCTGGCCGCCCGGGTGCAAGAGGGCCTGCGCCGGGCCCTGGACGGCGATGCCGGCTACGCCGGGCTGCTGACGAAGAACCCCACCCACGACGGCTGGTACCCCTACTGGGGCCGCGCCCGCCCCTACGAGCTGACTGAGCTCGCCGCCGGCCTGGGCGCCCTGCTGCCGCGCTCCCTGCCCCCGCACGCGCGCGAGCAGAGCGGGCTGGGGCGCAACCACCACCTCTTCGAGGCGCTGCGCACCTGGGCCTACCGGGCCCGCTACCGCTACGAGCAGCGCGAGGAGTGGGAGCAGACCGTCACCGCGGTCGCTCTCAACATCAACACCGAGTTCGCCGTGCCCCTGCCGCACGCCGAGGTCGGGCACACCGCGCAGTCCGTGGCCCGCTGGGTCTGGCGCAACCTCTCCCGCGAGGGCCTGGTGCGCATCCAGACCGCCCGCGGGCACAAGCGCGCCGCCCAGCCCAGCGCCTCAGCCGCCCGGAGCAAGGCCGGCAAGAGCAGCACACCCGCCCAGACAGAGGCACGCCGCAGCAACGCCGCTAAGGCATCCTTGACCCGTCGAAAGGTGACGGCGGAGCAGATGGCGGAGGTCGTGCTGTGAGTGCTCAGCGACCGGCGCGTCGCAAGATGACCGCCCGGGAGGCCGCTGCCCACTTCGGCGTCTCCCCCGCGACCGTCAAGCGCCTCGTGGCCGAGCCGCGTGAGGACTTCCTGGCCCGCGCCCAGGCCCGGCGCGACCGGGCCGTGGAGCTGCGCGCTAAGGGCCTGAAGCACCGTGAGATCGCCGCGGAGATGGACGTGCCCATCGGCACCGTCGGCCGCCTGCTGCACGAGGCCAAGAAGCTGGCGCAAGCCGCGGACGCTGAGCAGCCCGCGTTGTAGCCGGTGAAAAGCCACTGACTACCCATTGGCTACCAGAATGGTAGCCAATGGGTAGTCAGTGGCTAGAAGCCGTGGATCTTTAGTTCTGCGTCCAGTGCCCTCTCGATCAACCGGCCCTGCGGGATGCGGGTGGCTTGCGCGCAGGCGGCCAGGCGCTCGTACAGGTCGGTGGGGATGCGTGCTCCCAGCTGCTTGCCGCGTCGCGGGATGCGCACGGGCGCCGTCTCGGTGGCGGGCTGCTGGCTGGGCTGCTGGGCGAAGGGCTGGCCGTTGTCCGGCGCCGGGGTCAGCACCGGAGCGGGCGGTGCGGGATCCGGCGCCGGGGGAGCGACCTGAGGCATGCGGGTGGTGGGCTTGGGCATCAGGAGACCTCCTCGTGCGGGCGGATGCCGGCGATGTGCAGGACGTGCTCGGCCAGCTGGCGGTAGACGGCGGCGACCTCGCGGCCGGCGGCGCCGAAGGCGCGCACCGGGGCGTGGGCGCCCTCGGCCTGGCGCACCACCGCCCGCCGGGGCACCGGGGGCAGCACGTCGGGGTAGGAGGAACGCAGGAAGTCCAGCAGCTCGCCCTGCCTGGCCTCACGCGCCAGTGCGGTGGGCAGCACCCCGAGCAGTACTGGGGCGGGGCCTCCACGAGCAGCACGCACCTGCGCCAGGACTTCCAGGGTGCGCGGGATGCCCTCCAAGGCGTTGTCGGCTGCCTCGGTGGCCACCACCACCGCATCAGCGGCGTGCATAGCGGCCAGGAACAGCCCGCCCAGGCTGGGCCCGCAGTCGAGCACGACCAGGTCCAGCGGACCCGGAGCCTCCTGCAGAGCCACAGCCAGTCGTTGAGCTGCGCCGGGGAAGGACTCGCCGTTGCGGGCGGCCAAGTCTTGATTGGCAGGAGCCACCCGCAGCCGCGACGACCAGTGCTCACCGGCCGGCACTGCGACCTGGTGCACGGTGCCGGCCTGCACGACAGCGCCAGCGCGCTCCTGCGCGGCGTAGAGGGCATCGGAGACAGTCAGCTGCTGCGGCTTGCCGAAGGCGTTGCCGTCGAAGACGCGGGCAGTGGCGTCGGTCAGGGCGGTGGCGTTGCCCTGCTGATCCAGGTCGACCAGCAGCACGTGCGCGCCCAGCTCAGCGGCGGCGTCGGCCACGTTGGCGGCCGTAGTCGTCTTGGCCACCCCGCCCTTCTGGTTGGCGATCGCGAGGGTAAACACGACCAAGCTCCTCTCGCGGTGACTGGCTAGCCGATGGCTACCACTGACAACCAGTGGCTACCCAATGTCTAGCAGGAGCAGCGGGCGAACAGTTGGTGCCGCGCCTGCGAGTCCTCTCCGCTGTTCTCACGCGAACGCACGTCAACGGAGCTTCGAACCCAGAGCCGGAGGCCACTCGTGCGCTGCGGGAGAGCCGCTAGCTTGGTCAGACAGGTAGGTCCGCGACCGGAGCGTTCGTGCTCCGGGCCCCTTCCCTCACGCGCGGACCTTGCACATGGACATCACCGCATCCCTGACGCCTGGGGCACCAGCGTCCCGCCAGGTCTTGGCTGAGGACCTTCTCTCCGGTGTGCAGCCCCTGCGACGGCGGAGTCTGCGACACCCGTGGACCTCACCGCCCGACGAGCCCGCTGCGCACCGCGCGTGGCGCGAGACCACGGGCGGCGTGCCGGTGCGGTTGAACGCCCGAGGGCGAAGCGCGGTGCGGGTGCTGCGCCGACCCGCACCGCGCGAGCCGTCAGCGCTGCTGGGGCTGCAGGTGCGTGAGTGGCAGCGCTTCGCGGCTGGCTTCGCGCACGGCGAGGGTGGGCTGGACCTGTACTTCCACGCGCTAGGAGAGCGCGATCGTTGGCAGCGCGACCTGGCGCGTATGCCCCGCGACGCGGCGGTGGCGATCAGCAAGGCGCTGGCCGTGGGGGACCGCGCCTTCAGCGCGGCCACCGCGCCAGATGAGCTGGGGCTGCTGCAGCGCTGGATCCGGCCCGAGCTGCTCGCGGGCAGCTGGTGGTGGTCGCGCGTGCCGGCGCACGGCCCGCTGCTGGATGCCCTGTTCCGCTACTAGATGCACTGAGTGCCGGCCGCAGCGGTGCGCGGCGACTCAGGCGACTCACTCGTGTGAGGCGGTGCCGGTCTCACCGGCCTCACGCGGTGGGTGGGCCGCACCGCTCAGAGGCGCGTAGGCGTAAGCACCGGGCACCCGCTCGTTCGAGGCGGGGCGGGGCGCGTTGGACAGCGGCGGCAGACCGACCTGCTGGCGCAGCGAGGGAGCGGTGCTGTTGCGGTCGTCGGGGGCGCCGTAGTGCACCTCGACGCCGGGCAGCTGGCGCTGCAGCTCCAGCGCCAGCTGCAGGCCCTCGTGCCGCCAGTCCTCCTCGCTCTGCACAGCGCGCCACTGGAAGTCGGTGGCCGGCAGCTGTGCGTAGGTGGCGTTCCAGGCCCGCAGCCGCGCGAGCAGCTCGGCGCTGGCGCCGAGGCCGGCCAGCACGGCTGCCTCCAAGGCGCCGGCCTCGCCGGGGGAGTAGTCCCAGGCGAAGTAGTCCTCGTCGTACTCGGGCGCGATGGCGATCACCGTGGGGCGGTACGGCTCAAGCGGCACGAGTCGAGTCTGCTCCACCGTGCTCGATGCTCGCCTGCACGACAGGTGCCTGAAGTGCGGGGAAGGCGACGTCAGTGCAGAGCGCGCCGATCAGCGAGGCATCTCAGAACCCACCGTTTTTGAGACGGCGACCGCGCCCGGACGGCGGCATGACCGTGGGGTCCTGCTCGGGGTCGGAACGCGTGGACACCGGGTGTGCACCTGCGTGATCCGCTCCTTGCTGGTGGTCTCGCCTGCTGCACTGAGGTGGTGAAGAGGACTCCCCTGCTGATCGCCGTGGCGCTGATCACCGTGGTGCTCCCCGCGTGCGGTGCCTCACCGGGCGACACCCTGGCGCCGGGGGCCGCCACGGTCGAGGCCTCCACCTCCCCCGAGGACGTGGTGCGCACCTACCTCGGGGCCCTGCAAGAAGGCGATGAGGCCGCAGCGGCGGCCCTGACGACCCAGCCGTACTCGGGGCGCGATGCGTGGGCGGCGGATCCGCCGACGATCGAGGACGTCGAGGTCTCCGGGGCGATCACGCAGGCGGCCGCGGGCGCGCACGGTGCGGTGGGTGAGAGCCACGCGCAGGAGCACGCGCAGGCGGTCCTGGTCCCGGTGACCTTCGAACTGCGCGGGGCGGACACCTCCATGCCGGACGGCCCGACCGCTTGGGGCTACATCCTGGTGCGCGACGGCGGCACCGAGGCGTGGCGCATCGCCGATGCGGGCAGCGCATGAGCTGTCGTGCCGCCGGGGCGGGGAAGTGGACCTCACCCGCATCTGACTGCACGACGTCGGCGGGATGACCGTGAAGCCGGTCCAAGGAGCACCCGTGTGCTGTCGGAGGGGGCGACTACCGTGGTCACATGTCGGGATGCACAGCGCCGGTACGGGGTCACATCAGAGGTGGCGGGGCTGACTGTCCAGTTCACGGGCGCGGCGGTGGCTACGGCTACAGCTACTCCGAGCCGCAGCGGTACCCGTCCTACTCCTCGGCGCCCGTGCGGTCGAGCGGGAGCAGCGGGGGAGGCGGGGGCGGTGGCCGCCGGAGCGCTCGCCCGTCATGGCAGCCGAGCGGCTCAAGCGTCTCCTACACGGCCGCGCAGGTGCAGAACCTCGAGCCCGTCCGCGCCGCGGTCGTGGAGAGGACCCAGCAGCAGGACGTCTTCCTCTGCCACGCCTGGCCTGACCGCCAGGCCGACGCGAAGGACGTCTACGACCGGCTCGTGGGGCAGGGCGTCGCGACATGGTTCAGCGAGGTGAGCCTGCGCCCCGGCACGGACATGCGGATCGCCATCGAAAAGGGCCTCACGAGTTCCCGCATGGGGCTCGTCCTGGTGACGCCCGAGATGCTGAAGACCTTGAAGAACGACCGGAGCGTCGCGAACAGCGAGCTGAGTGCCCTGCTGCGCCGCAACCTCCTGGTGCCGGTCATGCACGGCGCGACGTTCGAGGAACTCGACCAGATCGCCCCCATGCTCGCCTCACGCGGCGGATTCGACACGGCGGAGGAGTCCATGCAGGACATCGTCGTGAAGATCTCCGAACTCGTGGGAGTCCTCATCGAAGAAGAGGCAGCCGCCCTCTGAGTGCGGGATGACCATGCGCCCGCGCACCGCGGGCTGAGCGTTAAGTCGCTCCATGTGGGACCAGTGCGCCGACCAGGGCGGGCGCTGCACCCTCGGGGGTGTGCCCGTCGGGGCTGTCAGCGCTGCCGCACGCCTCAGCGGCTTCGGCTCCCTCACGGCCCAGCGCCTGCTCCAAGTCGGGCACGGGGGAGGAGTTGACGGTGATCGGCTCACCGATCCCAAGGCGCGCCCCCTCGACAGAGACCACCTCCTGAGTCTTCTCGTCCCAGGTGGTGCCCTTGCCCCAGACCAGCACGTCCCCGCCGGCACCGAAGCGCAGGCAGCCGTCCTCGAGCGCGAGCACCGGGCCCGCCACTCCTGCCATCGTGGAGTGCACCTCGCCGGTGATGACGATGACCGGGCCGTCGATCTCGGAGGGCGGTGAGCCGCAGGCGCCCAGCAGGGCCACGCCCATCCCGAGCAGCACCAGGCGGCGGGGGATCATCGGCACTCACCTCGCACGCAGGTTACACGCTGACGGTTGCACCCGGTGAGGCGTGTAGGAGGCAGCATCCGCAGATCGGCAGGAGCGTGCGGTTAGCACTCCATCAAGCCATCTCAGAAGCAACGGTTCATGAGAGGGCGATCGCCGTGCTGCGCGGCCGGAGCGGGCGTCACGGCGGTGGCTACAGGGGCCTGAGCGCCTCAGCTGCCCGGCTCAGCGTGCCGTACGGGTCGTGCAGGATGCGGTGGCCATCGGCGAGGACCCGGCGGGTCCCGGGGTCGAGGGGGACGTCGGCCCAGTTCAGGGGAGCCAGGCCGATCTCGACGAGCAGACCGCAGCGCAGGCGGTAGCGCTGCTCGCGCACCGGCCCCCACAGCGCCGAGCGGACCAGGCGGGCACCGGGGCGCAGCTGGGCGAACCACCCGCTCGCTGCGTGGTGGGCCTGCGCATCGGGCAGCAGCAGCACGACGTCGACGTCGCTGGCCATGCGCTCGTGCCCGCGCGCGTAGGAGCCGACCAGAACCGCGGCGTGCACGTCCGTGCGCTGCGCCCACCCGGTCAGGTCGCTGAGCAGTCGCTGCACCTGGCGGCGGCGGCCCTTCAAGCGTGCGCTCACCGACCCCACGATCCCAGCCCTGCGCCGGGCCCGGTCGAAGCCGCGCCTGCTCCTCGGGGCAGTCGTGGACCGCTGCGCCACGCAGGTGCGGGCACGTTCGCTGTCCGGCTGCGCCATCTCAGAACCGACCGTTTTCGAGACACCCCGCGGCAGGGGCGCCAAGGCCGCGACACGCCGTCTCAGAACCCGTGTCCGAAACGTGCGTCTCACCAGCGGCCGGTCGGTGCTTTCTGAGACGGTCCCGTCCGTGTCCACCCGCGCACCCGCCACCGCCTCCAAGATCACAGCCACTGCTGCACCCACCCGGGCATCTGATCAACAGCCGACCCGGCGGCCCGGTCACCTGCTCGGCTACGCCCGCGTGTCCACCACCGCGCAGGACCCCGCCCTGCAGCACGACGCCCTGACCGCGGCCGGGTGCTACCGGGTGTGGACCGACACCGCCTCTGGGGCGCTTGCCGCCCGCCCCGCCCTGGACGACGTCCTGGCCCGCCTCGGCCCCGGCGACGTCCTGGTCGTCTGGCGCCTGGACCGCCTGGCCCGCTCCCTTCGCCACCTGCTGCAACTCATCGACGACCTCGACGGGCGGGGAGTGGGCTTCCGGTCGCTCACGGAGTCCATCGACACCACCACCGCCACCGGCCGCCTCGTGCTGCACCTCTTCGGCGCCCTCGGCGAGTTCGAGCGCGACCTGCTGCGTGAGCGCACCGCCGCAGGCCTGGAGGCGGCCGTGGCCCGTGGCCGGCGCGGCGGGCGCCCGGCGCTGATGACGCCGGCGAAGCTGGCCGCCGCCCGCGCTCTGCTGGCCGCCGGGCGCCCTGCCGGCGAGGTGGCCGCGGCCGTGGGCGTCAGCCGGGCCACGCTGTACCGGACTCTGACGGCGCAGCAGGCTCAACGGATGCTGCAGGCCGGTGGCGAGCCGGGCGAGACGTCAGTTGCAGCCCGCTAGGGCATGTTCGATCTCCATCGCGCTCATCAGGGCAGTGCGCCGCATGACGTTCGCATGCGGAACGTTGGGGCGGACGGGTCTACCGGGATGGCTTTTGTGAGGGGCTGGCTTACAGACCGTTGCAGAAGTTGGTCTGAAGCTCTGGCGTGTCGCGCTGAGCCAGGCGCAGCCTGGATCGCATGGCCACCGACGCCTCTGTTCAGCCTCGTCAGCTGATCACCGACGAGCTGTGGGAG
>NZ_JBJLRD010000008.1:0-115570 GCF_050871305.1 Kineococcus gypseus
GCCCTCGACGACGTCGACGAGCGCGTGCGCGCGGCCCGCCGCGCCCGCGGCCTGCAGCTGCTGACCGCGGCGCTGTCCACCGCCACCACCCGCGCCGGCGTCGTCGACGCCGTCCAGGGCGCCTGCTCCGCGCTGCCGGGCACCGCGCGCGCCCCCCCCCGCCCCGCCCCCCCCCCGCCCCCCCCCCACCCCGCCCCCCCCGCCCGCCCCCCCCCCGCCCCCCCCCCCCCCCCCCCCCCCCCCCCCCCCCCGCGGCTCACTGGTAGGAGACGAACACCGGGGAGGGCTCCACGGCGACGGTCTGCTCGGGGGTGAACGTCGGGTCGTCCTCGTCGAGGAAGTTCTTCCACCCCCACCGCAGGCCCGCCGGCCCGCCGGCCGTCAGGGCGCGGTAGGTGGCCCGCTTCATCCCCGGCGTGCCGTGGCCGTCGGCGTGCACGACGGTGACGAGCTCGTCGTGGCCGGTGTCCACCCGCTCGCGCTCGCGCACCATGGAGGTGCGGAACTGGTGCAGCAGGAACACCTTGGGCGGCAGGTCGTTCTCGCGCACCAGCTGCGCCAGCCAGTCCCCGACGGCGTTGACCTCCTGCGCGCCCACGGAGCCGATCTGCTCCAGGTGCACCTGGTCCGGCGCCAGCCGCCACTCCGGGTCCAGCGCCAGGCCCACGTGCGGGCGCCGCAGCAGCGGCTCGTACAGCCGCGCCTGGCTGAGGAAGTCCGAGCGGCCCGGCTGCAGGTCCAGCAGCACCGCCACGCCCGCGGCACCGGCGGCGTCCACCCACGGCTCCAGCTCGGCGGGGTCCACCTCGGTGGAGTGGTCGCCGTCCGCGCCCGGTGCGCCCGAGGCGACCGTGGTGATGACCTCCAGGGTCGGCACGGCCGGCAGCCCGCCCAGGCCGTCGTAGCGGGCGGCCAGCTCGCGGGCGCGCTCGATCGTCGCCCCCACGGGCTGCTCGCCCAGCAGCCCCAGGCTGGGGGTGCCCGGGTGCCCGTACAGGGCGACCATCCGCCGCCCCTCCAGCGGCAGCTGCCCGCCCCCAGGCACCTGCACCCCGGTCAGGGCGGACTCCACGCGCTCGGTGAAGACCTCCGGGGCGGCGAACGCCGGGCCCAGGCCCACCACGTGCCCGGGCGCGGCGGCGTGCAGGGCCTCGACGGTGGCGCGCTCGGCGCGCGGGTCGCCGGAGGGGACGGTGAGCACCCGCGCGCCCACGGCGCGGGCGGTGGCCGCCGCGGCGGCCTCCCACGGGGCGCCGGTGACCAGCACGACGGGGGCGTCCGCCCGCGACTGCGGCGCCGGGCGCGGGTCCCCAGCGTCCCCGGCGTCCCCGGCGTCTCGCACGTCCGGGTCCCCGCGCCCGGTGAGGGTGCGCTCGGCCCAGCTCCGCGCGGCCCCGCCGACGGTGAGCACCTCGCGCGCGCCCAGGCGGCGCACCTCCGCGGCCGCCTCCGGCCCCGGCAGCAGCAGCGGCACGCCGAGCCCGGCGGCCACCGCCGCGCCGCGCTCCATCGCGGCAGGCTCGTCGGCGGCCACCACCACCGAGGCGCTGGCGGCGACGAGGTGGGCGCTGAGCGCGGCGGCCGCCTGCGCCCCGCCGGACTCCGGGACCACGGCGGTGCGGGCGCCCGGCGCGGCGAGCCGCGCGCCGGCGGCCGCCCCCGCGGAGGCCGCGGGGCCGTCGTCGGCGCCGGGGGTGCAGGCGGACAGTGCGAGCGCCAGGGCGAGCACGCCGCTGGCCGGTCGAGCGCGCACGGCGTGCTCCCGGGGATCGGGGGTGGGGTCGGTGCGCCAGTCTGCACCCCGGGGCGTCAGCGGCCGCGCAGGCGCTCCATCTCGCGCCGGTCGCGCTTGGTGGGGCGCCCGGCGCCGCGCGCGCGGTCGCCGAACGCCCCGAAGAACTCGTCCCGCGGCGGCGGGGGAGGGGAGTTGTCGACGTAGGCCTGCGCGGCCACCGGCGCACCGACCCGCTTGGCCAGCGGCTGCACCACCTCGAAGACCTTCTCGTAGCCCTCGGCGCGCACCCGCACCTCGTCGCCGGGCACCACCTTCGTGGCGGGCTTGGCGCGCTCGCCGTTGACGCGCACGTGCCCCGCCTTGACGGCGGCCGCGGCGACGGAGCGGGTCTTGTACAGCCGCACCGCCCAGACCCACTGGTCGACTCTGGTCACCCCCGCCCCGCCTCAGGAGCCCGAGAGGACCCCGTCGACCAGTTCCTGCGCTTCGGACTGCACGCGGCGCAGGTGGTCGGCGCCCCCGAAGGACTCCGCGTAGATCTTGTACACGTCCTCCGTGCCGGAGGGGCGCGCGGCGAACCACGCGTTCTCCGTGACGACCTTCAGCCCGCCGATGCGCGCGCCGTTGCCGGGCGCCTCGGTGAGCTTGGCGACGATCGGCTCGCCGGCGAAGGTGTCGGCGGTGACCTGCTCGGCGGACAGCTTCGACAGGGTCGCCTTCTGCTCGCGGGTGGCGGCGGCGTCGCTGCGCACGTACTGCGGCGCACCGTGCCTGGCGGTCAGGTCGCCGTAGTGCTCGCTGGGGGTGCGCCCGGTGGTGGCGATGATCTCCGAGGCGAGCAGCGCCAGCAGGATGCCGTCCTTGTCGGTGCTCCACACCGACCCGTCGCGGCGCAGGAACGACGCGCCGGCGCTCTCCTCGCCGCCGAAGCCGACGGAGGCGTCGAGCAGGCCGGGCACGAACCACTTGAAGCCCACCGGGACCTCCAGCAGCCGGCGCCCGAGGTCCTCGGCCACCCGGTCGATCATCGAGCTGGACACGAGCGTCTTGCCGACCGCCGCGCCGGCCGGCCAGCCCTCGCGCGTGGAGAACAGGTACTGGATCGCCACCGCGAGGTAGTGGTTGGGGTTCATCAGCCCGGCGTCGGGGGTGACGATGCCGTGGCGGTCGGAGTCGGCGTCGTTGCCGGTGGCGACCTGGAACTCCGAGCGGCGGTCGATGAGCGAGTGCATCGCCGACGGGGAGGAGCAGTCCATGCGGATCTTGCCGTCCCAGTCCAGCGTCATGAACCGCCACGTCGGGTCCACCAGCGGGTTGACGACGGTCAGGTCCAGGTGGTGCCGCTCGGCGATGGCCGCCCAGTACTCCACGCTCGCCCCGCCCAGGGGGTCGGCGCCGATGCGCACGCCCGCGGAGCGGATCGCGTCGACGTCCAGGGCGTTCGGCAGGTCGTCGACGTAGGTGCCCAGGAAGTCGTAGCCCCGCGCGGCGGCGCGCGCCCGGGCGAACGGCACCCGCCGCACGCCCTCCAGGCCCGCCTCGAGGTAGGCGTTGGCCCGCTCCGCGATCCAGCCGGTGGCGTCGGTGTCGGCGGGCCCGCCGTTGGGCGGGTTGTACTTGAAGCCGCCGTCGCGCGGCGGGTTGTGCGAGGGGGTGACGACGATGCCGTCGGCCAGGCCGGGGCCGCTGGTGCGGATCGCCGAGCCGGAGCGGTTGGCGCGCAGGATCGCGTGCGAGACCGCCGGGGTGGGCGTGCAGGAGTCGCGGTCGTCGACGAGCACGGTGACGTCGTTGGCGGCGAGCACCTCCAGCGCGGACGTCCACGCCGGCTCGGACAGGGCGTGCGTGTCGCGGCCCAGGAAGAGCGGGCCGTCGTAGCCCTGCTCGCGGCGGTAGTCGGCGATGGCCTGGGTCGTGGCGAGGATGTGCTGCTCGTTGAAGGCCGCGTCCAGGCTGGAGCCGCGGTGCCCCGAGGTGCCGAAGGAGACCCGCTGACCCACCTCGGAGGGGTCCGGGGTGAGCGCGTAGTAGGCCGTCACGACGTGCGGGACGTCGATGAGGTCGGCCGGCTCGGCGTGCTGACCCGCGCGCGGGTTCGTCATGGTCCCTCTTCCGTCCCGGGGGCGTGCTCTCGTGCGGGTGACGATGCTGCACCCGCGGCGGTCAGCCTGCCAGCCCGTCCGCGTCGGCGGGAGCCTCGGCGCCGCGCCGGGCCGCGCGGGCGCGCAGGTGGCCCAGCAGCGCCGCGAGCAGGGTGAGCACCGCGGCGGCGGCCGGGCCCGCGGAGACGTGCCAGCGCAGCAGCGCGGCGCCGGCGGCGGCGCCGGCGAGGATGAGCACCACCGCGCCCAGCCGCCGCCGCCAGCCCTCGCCCGTGCCGCCGGCCAGGCGCGAGTCGGCCGCCAGGCCGGTGAGGGTGGAGGTCACCACGACCGTCGTGACGTCCTTGACGGCCAGGCGCCGCGCCGCGGCGGCCTGCGCGCCCATGAGCAGGCCCAGCCCCGCGGTGACCACCTGCGCCGCCGGCGGCGCGGGGGTGCCCGGCGGCACCGGCACCGCGTCGCCCAGCGCCGCCGCCACCCCGGCCAGCGCGCCCAGCCCCGCGCCGACGAGCGCGAAGACCACGGTGGAGGCGGTCGTCCACCCCGTCGCGGCCCGGCGCAGCACCCGGCCGACCACCGCCGCGCCCAGCAGGAACGCCGCCAGCGCCAGCAGCGGGCCCAGCACCGGCAGGTCCTCCGCGCCGGTCAGCGCCATGCCCAGGATGACGACGTTGCCGGTCATGTTGGCGGTGAAGACCCGGTCCAGGCCCAGGTAGCCGACCGCGTCGACGATCCCGGTGGAGAAGGTCAGCACGAGCATCAGCGCCAGGTGCCAGGTCGCCGGGCGGGCGGGTCTGCGGGGCACGGGTCCTCCGGTCGTCGTGCCCGGCGCTCGGGCGGGCGGCGTGGTCGGGCGGGGCGGTGTGGCCGGACCGTACTGGAGGGACCGGTCGCGCCGCAGACGTCACACGAGCGTCCAGCGGGCGAAACACCCGGGAAACACCCTGTCCCTACGGTGGACGGATCGTATACGTTCCACGTCCACCAGCCGGTGACGGGAGGACTTCCGTGAACACCCGGACGACGACCCGCGCAGGTGCCGCAGCAGCGGTCATCACCTGCCTGACGGCCTGCGTGCCCGTGCAGCCCGTGCGCCCCGCGCCCCCGCGCGAGGACGTGACCGGCGTGGCGATCGGCTCGCGCGCGGTCGAGGAGGGCGGTGACCTCGTCATGGGGCTCTCCTCCGAACCCGACCGGCTCGACCCGACGACGTCCTCGTCGCTCTACACCCGCTACGTCATGAACGCCGTCTGCGAGAAGCTGTACGACATCGACGCCGACGGCCGGCTCGTGCCCCAGCTCGCCACGGCGCTGCCCACCGTCTCGCCCGACGGGCTGACCGTCACGATCCCCGTGCGCACCGGGCCGGTGTTCGCCGACGGCACGCCGTTCGACGCGGCGGCCGTGGTCACCACGTTCGAGCGCAACCTCACCCTGGAGGGCTCGACGCGCAGGAGCGAGCTCGGCCCCGTCGAGGACGTCAGCGCCCCGGACCCCGCCACGGTGGTGGTGCGCTACTCCCGGCCGTTCTCGCCCCTGACCGCGGCCCTGGCCGACCGCGCCGGCATGGTCATGTCGCCCACCGCGCTGGCCGAGCGCGGCGAGGACTTCGGCGACCACCCCGTGTGCGTGGGGCCGTTCAGGTTCGCCGAGCGCGTGCCGCAGACCTCGATCACCGTCGAGCGGGACCCGCTGTACTACGCGGCCGACGAGGTCCACCTGGACTCGATCACCTACCGCATCATGAACGACGCCAACATCCGCGCCGCCAACCTGCGCTCGGGCGACGTGCAGGTCGCCGACTCCCTCTCCCCGCAGGACGTCGACGCGCTCGCCCGCGAGGAGGGCACCGGCCTGCTGCAGACCGGCTCCTACGGGTACCAGGGCGTGACGTTCAACGTCGGCAACACCGAGGGCGCCGGACAGCCGCCCGGCCGCATCGACACGCCGCTGGCCACCGACCCGCGCGTGCGCGAGGCGTTCTCCCTGGCGGTGGACCGCACCGCCCTGGTGAACTCCGTCTTCAACGACTACTACGACCCGGCCTGCTCGTTCCTCTCGCCCGACAGCACGTTCGCCACCGACGCCAGTTCCGCGTGCCCGCCGCACGACCCCGAGCGCGCGCGGCGGCTGCTCACCGAGGCGGGCGTCGAGCTGCCGTACCGCATCCGCCTGTCCACCTCGAACACCGCCGACTCCCTGCGCCTGGCGCAGGCCCTGCAGGCCAGCGTGGCCGAAGCGGGCTTCGAGGTCGAGATCGAGCCGATCGAGTACTCCACGCTGCTGGACGTGCAGTCCGACGGCGACTTCGAGGCCGTGCAGCTCGGCTGGTCCGGGCGCGTGGACCCGCACGGGAACACCAACAGCTTCCTGAGCACCGGCGCCGGCAGCAACTACTCCGGCTACTCCAGCCCCGAGGCCGACGACCTGATCCAGCGGGCCTCGCGCAGCACCGACTCCGCCGAGCGGGCGGAGCTGTACGGCCGGCTCGTGCAGGTCGTCCAGCGCGACAACCCGATCGTCTACCTGTACCGCCAGCGCAGCATCACCGGGTACGTCGCCGAGGGCGAGGACGCCGTGGCCGGGATCGAGACCTACTCCGACGGCGTGGTGCGGCTCAGCCGCGCCGCGTTCGTCCAGAGCGACGAGTGAGGAGAGCGCCGTGGCACGTTTCCTGCTGACCCGCCTGGGGCAGAGCGTCGTGACGCTGCTGCTCGCCTCGATCGTCGTCTTCGCCGGGGTGCGCGCCCTGCCGGGCGACCCGGCCCTGGCCGCCGCCGGCGAGGAGGCCACCCCCGAGACCGTCGCCGCCGTGCGCGCCGAGCTCGGCCTGGACCAGCCCCTGCCGGTGCAGTACTGGCGCTTCCTGACCGACCTGCTCTCCGGGGACCTCGGCACCTCGGTGCGCACCGGCACGCCCGTGACCGAGCTCATCGGCGCGACGCTGCCGGTGACGGCGTGGCTGTCGGCGTACGCGCTGCTCGTCGCGCTCGCCGTCGGCCTGGCCGGCGGCGTGCTGGCCTCGGTGCGGCGCGGCTGGCCGGAGTTCTCCCTGAACTCGCTGTCGCTGCTGGGGCTGAGCGTGCCCAGCTTCTGGCTGGGGCTGCTGGCGATCCTCTACCTGGCCGTCGGCGCCGGCTGGTTCCCCGCCTCCGGGTACGTCTCGCCCGCGGAGGACCCGCTGCGGGCGCTGCACCACCTGACCCTGCCCGCGCTCGTGCTCGGCGCCGGGATCGCCGCGGTCGTCATGCGCCAGACGCGCGCGTCGATGCTGCAGAACCTCTCCGCCGACTACGTGCGCACCGCCCGCGCCGGGGGCGCCTCGCGCTCGCGGGTGGTGCTGCGCTTCGCGCTGCGCAACTCCCTCGTCGTGGTCGTCACCCTCGTCGGCCTGCAGCTCGGCGGGCTGATCTCCGGCGCGGTGGTCACCGAGCGCATCTTCGGGCTGCCCGGGTTCGGCAAGCTCACCCTGGACTCGGTGTTCAGCCGCGACTACCCCGTCATCGAGGGCGTCGTGCTCGTCGTCACCCTCGCCTACGTCCTCATCAACCTCGCGGTCGACGTGCTGTACACGGTGCTCGACCCCCGCATCCGCGTCGCGGGAGGCTCCCGGTGACCAACACCCCCGACACCTCGCCCACCCCGGGCACCACCCCGGGCACCACCCCCGGCGCCGCCCCCGGCGCCACCGCCGTCGCGCCCGCGCCCGGCCGGCTGGAGGTCGACCTCGGCGCCGACCGCTGGCGGGTCCTGCGGCACGTGCTGCGCGACCGCCTCGGCCTGGCCGGGGCCGTGCTGCTCGTGCTCGTCGTCGCGGCCGCCGCGCTGGCGCCGCTGCTGGCCCCGCACCCGCCCACGCAGGTGCACTTCGAGACGCCCTTCCAGCAGCCGCGCACCGTGGGCTTCCCGCTGGGCACCGACGACCTCGGGCGCGACGTCCTCTCCCGGGTCCTGTTCGGCGCGCGCGCCTCGCTGCAGGTGGGCGTGCTGGCCGTGGCGCTCTCGGTCGTCGTGGGCACCGCGCTGGGGCTGGCCGCCGGGTACTGGCGCCACCTGGA
This sequence comes from Kineococcus gypseus, assembly GCF_050871305.1. NCBI lineage: Bacteria > Bacillati > Actinomycetota > Actinomycetes > Kineosporiales > Kineosporiaceae > Kineococcus > Kineococcus gypseus. The sequence goes on from NZ_JBJLRD010000008.1 coordinate 7,896, forward strand.
CGCGGTGGTCTCGCGCCTGACCGACCTGGCGCTGGCCTTCCCGTTCCTCGTGCTGGCCGTGGGGCTGGCCGCGATCCGCGGGGCGAGCCTGTCCAACGCCGCGATCGCCCTGGGCGTCGCGCACGTGCCGCAGGTGGTGCGCGTGGTGCGCGCCGAGACGCTGCGGCTGAAGGGCGCCGACTACGTCCTGGCCGCCCGCACGATGGACTCCTCCGGCGCGCGCATCCTCGCCACCCACGTGCTGCCCAACGCCCTGCCCGCCGTCGTCGTGCAGGCCACCGTCATCATGCCCGCGGTCGTCATCGGCGAGGCGCTGCTGTCGTTCCTCGGCCTGGGGGTGCAGCCGCCCTCGCCCAGCCTGGGCATCATGCTCTCCGACGCGCAGCAGTACATCTTCCGCGCGCCGTACGCCGCGCTGTTCCCCGGCCTGGCGATCGTGCTCATCTGCCTGGCGTTCAACCTGCTCGGCGACGCCCTGCGCGACGCCCTCGACCCCGGAGGATCCCGGTGACCACGACCCCCGCCCCCACCGCGACGGCGACCCGGCCCGCCGGCCCGAACCCGGCGTTCACGCCGCCGCCGGCGGACACCACCCGGCCCACCCTGCGCGGCACGTTCGGGGTGACGGCCTCCACGCACTGGCTGGCCACCGCCACCGGCCAGTCCGTGCTCGAGCGCGGCGGCAACGCCTTCGACGCCGCCGTGGCCGCCGCGTTCGTCCTGCACGTCGTCGAGCCGCACCTGAACGGGCCCGGCGGCGACGTGACCGCGGTGTTCGCCACCGCCGCCGACCCCACCCCCGTCGTGCTGAACGGGCAGGGGCCGGCGCCGGCCGCCGCGACGATCGGGCACTACCGCGGCGAGGGCCTGGACCTCGTGCCCGGCGCCGGCGGGCTGGCCGCCGCCGTGCCCGGCGCCGTGGACGCCTGGGTGGTGCTGCTGCGCGACCACGGCACGTGGGAGCTCGCCGACGTCCTCGAGCCGGCGATCGGCTACGCCCGCGACGGGCACCCCGCCGTCGCCCGGGTCGGCACGACCATCGCCTCGGTGGCCGAGCTGTTCCGCGAGCACTGGACCACCTCGGCCGACCTGTGGATGCCGGGCGGGGAGGTCCCGCGGGCCGGGGACGTCATCACCAACCCGGCGTGGGCGCGCACCCTGCAGCGCCTGCTCGACGCGGGCGCGGGCGCCGGCTCCCGCACCGAGCGCATCGAGGCGTTCCGCCGCGAGTGGCGCGAGGGGTTCGTCGCCCGCGAGGCGGTGCAGTTCCTGCGCACCCCGCACCGGCACTCCACCGGCACCGACCACGCCGCCGTGATCGAGGTGGCCGACTTCGCGGCGTTCTCCGCCGGGTACGAGGACGCCTGCACGCTGGAGTTCCGCGGCACCACCGTCGCCAAGACGGGCCCGTTCGGGCAGGGGCCGGTGCTGCTGCAGGCGCTGGCGATCCTCGACGGGTTCGACGACGCCGACCTCGACCCCGCCACCGAGCGCGGCGCGCACGTCGTGCTGGAGGCGCTCAAGCTCGCGCTGGCCGACCGCGACGCGCACTACGGCTCCGCCGCCGACCCGGCCGTCCTGGCGCACCTGCTCTCCCCGGGCTACGCCGCCGAGCGCCGCGCCCTGATCGGCGAGCGCGCCAGCCACGAGTTCCGCCCCGGCCGCGTCGGCGGCGCCGCGCCGTTCGTGCCGCCGCTGCGCACGGACGTGCCGGGGGTGGCGGGGGTGGGCGAGCCGACCCTCGGCGAGCCCACCGTGGAGGCCACCGGCACCACCCGAGGCGACACCTGCCACGTCGACGTCGTCGACCGCTGGGGCAACGTCGTCTCCGCGACCCCCTCCGGCGGGTGGCTGCAGTCCTCGCCGACGGTCCCCGGGCTGGGGTTCTGCCTGGGCTCGCGGCTGCAGATGACGTGGCTGGAGGAGTCCTCGCCCTCCGCGCTGCGCCCCGGGCAGCGCCCGCGCACCACGCTGACGCCCACCCTGCTGCTGCGCGACGGCGTGCCCGTGGAGGCGCTGGGCACTCCCGGCGGCGACCAGCAGGACCAGTGGCAGCTGCTGTACCTGCTGCGCACCCTCGTGGGCGGCTACGAGCCCCAGCAGGCGATCGACGCGCCCGCCCTGCACACCACCTCCATGCCCGGCTCGTTCTGGCCGCGCACGTGGACCCCGGGCGGCGCCGTGGTCGAGGACCGCCTCGGCGAGGATGTCATCGCCGGGCTGGAGCGCCGCGGGCACGTCGTCACCCGCGCCGGCTCCTGGACGCTGGGCCGGCTCTCGTGCGCCGGGCGCGACCCGGCCACCGGGGTGCTGCACGCCGCCGCGAACCCCCGCGGCGCCCAGGGCTACGCGGCGGGGCGGTGAGGGCGTGAGCGAGCACGGCACCCCCACCGGACCCGTCCCCGGCGCCCCCGCGACCCCCGGCGCTCCCGGCGCTCCCGGCGCCACGGGCGAGGAGCTGCTGCGCGTCGAGGGCCTCGACGTCGGCTACACCACCGCCGCCGGCACCGCGCAGGTGCTGCACGGCGTGGACCTGACGGTGCGCCGCGGGCAGCGCGTCGCCGTCGTCGGCGCCTCCGGCTCGGGCAAGTCGACCACGGCCGCCGCCGTCCTCGGCCTGCTGCCCGGCACCGGCCGGGTGACCGGCGGGCGGATCACCGTCGGCGGCGAGGACGTCACCGCCGCGCTGCGCGCCGGCGACGAGCGCCGCCTGCGGCGCCTGCGCGGGCGGCAGGTCGGCCTCGTCCCGCAGGACCCGATGTCCAACCTCAACCCCTCCGCGCGGGTGGGCCGGCAGGTCGCCGCCGTGCTGGAGGTCCACGGCCTGGCCCGCGGCTCGGCCGCGCGCGAGCGGGCCGTGCAGCTGCTGACCGAGGCGGGCATCCCCGACGCGGCCCGCCGTGCCAGGCAGTACCCCCACGAGTTCTCCGGCGGGATGCGCCAGCGCGTGCTCATCGCGATGGCGCTGGCCGCCGAGCCGGAGCTGCTCGTCGCCGACGAACCCACCTCCGCGCTCGACGTCACCGTGCAGCGGCAGATCCTCGACCACCTGGAGCGGCTGACCGCCGCCCGCGGCACCTCGATGCTGCTCATCACGCACGACCTGGCCCTGGCCGCCGAGCGCTGCGACGAGGTCGTGGTGATGTCGGAGGGCCGCGTGGTCGAGCGCGGCCCGGCGCGCGCCGTCCTGCACGAGCCGCAGCACGAGTACACCCGCCGGCTCGTGGCCGCCGCACCGGCCGCCGCCGCGCGCACCGAGCCGCGCGCCGCGCCGCCGCGGGCCCGCGACGCCGAACCCGTCCTGGTGGTGCGCGACCTCGTCAAGGAGTACCGCGTGCGCGGGCAGCGCGAGAAGCTGCGCGCCGTCGACGGGGTCTCCTTCGCCGTGCGCCCGGGCACCACCACGGCCGTGGTGGGCGAGTCCGGCTCGGGCAAGTCCACCACCGCCAAGCTGGTCCTGGGCCTGGAGGAACCCACGTCCGGCACGGTGCGCACCACCGGCGGCCGGCGCGAGCTGCAGCCGGTGTTCCAGGACCCCTACGGCTCCCTGGACCCGACGATGACGGTGGAGCGGCTGGTCGACGAGCCCCTGCGGGCGTTCCGCGTGGGCGACGCGCGCAGCCGCCGCGCCCGCGTCGGCGAGCTGCTCGACCACGTGGCGCTGCCGCGCTCGCTGGCGCAGCGCCGCCCCTCGGAGCTCTCGGGCGGGCAGCGCCAGCGCGTCGCGGTCGCCCGGGCGCTGGCGGTGGACCCCGCGCTCGTCGTGTGCGACGAGGCCGTCTCCGCCCTCGACGTGCTCGTGCAGCAGCAGGTGCTGCAGCTGCTGGAGCGCCTGCAGGACGAGCTGGGGCTGAGCTACCTGTTCATCACCCACGACCTGGCCGTCGCCCGGCACGTCGCGCACGACGTGCTGGTGATGCGCCGCGGGTGCGTGGTGGAGCAGGGACCCGTCGACGACGTGTTCGACGCCCCGCAGCACGAGTACACCGCCGAACTGCTCTCGGCGATCCCGGGACGGGCCGCCTGAGGTGGGCGCGTCCGCGGAGCGGGTCACCGCCGCGCTGCGCGCCGACGTGCTCTCCGGCGCCCTGGCGCCCGGTGCGCGGCTGACCGAGCCGCTCCTGCAGGAGCGCTACGGCACCTCCCGGGTGCCGGTGCGCGAGGCGCTGCGCGCGCTGGCGGGGGAGGGGTTCGTGCAGCTGCGCCCCAACGCGGGCGCGCGGGTGGCCGACGTCCCCGTCGACGACCTCGCCGACCTCTACGCCGTGCGGCGCGTGGCCGAGGGCGTCACCGCGGCGCGGTGCGCGCAGCGCGTGGCCGCCGGCCGGGGCGGTGAGCTGGTGGCGGAGCTCGAGCAGCTCGTGGAGGAGGGTTTCGCCGCCGTCGCCGCGGACCGCCGCGCCGACGGCGCGCGCCTGAACGCGCAGTTCCACCACGCCGTCGCGCGCGCCTCGGGCGCGCGCAGCATGGAGCAGGTGCTGCGCTGGGCCTCGGACCGCATCCAGTGGGCCTACGCCACCACCGTGCCGCAGCAGGGCGAGCGGGCGTGGACGGAGCACCGGCGCATCACCCGCGCCATCGCCTCCGGCGACCCCGAGCGCGCCGCGGAGGTCATGGAGCGGCACGTCAGCGCCTCCGCGCGCAGCTTCCGGGCGCCCGGCGCCGCCCGCGGGGCTTGAGCGGCCCGGACACCGGCGCACCACGCACGAGCGCCCGCCCACCGGCCCCTCGGGGCCGGTGGGCGGGCGCTGAGGTGCGGGCGGGTGTCAGGCGGAGCGGTGGGCGTGCTCGTCGGGCAGCTGCACCGTGCGGTGGGCCGAGCCGGTGCGCGAGCCGGGGTGCGAGCCGGTGTGCTGGCCGGCCTGCAGCGCCGGTTCGCGCTCCTCGCCGACAGTGGGTTCGGCCTTGGGCCGCCCGCGCCGGTGGTCCCACACGTCGCGCGCGATGACCTGGATGATGCTGGCCACCGGGATCGCCAGCAGCGCGCCGAGGATCCCGGCGAGCTCCACCGCCACGAGGATGGCGATGATGACGGCCAGCGGGTTCAGCTTCACGGTGCGCGCGAAGATCAGCGGCTGCAGCAGGTGGTTCTCCAGCTGCTGGTAGACCAGGAAGAACACCACGACGACGATGCCGGCGGTCGGGGACTCCACGAACCCGGCCACCGCGGCGACGACCGCGCCGATGGTGGCGCCGACCAGCGGGATGAGGTCGGCGATGCCGACGAACAGGGCGATCAGGCCGGCGAACGGCACGCCCACCACCTTCAGCACGACGTAGGTCAGCGTGCCGCAGATGAGGCTGATGAGCAGGTTGCCCGAGAGGTACCCGGTGACGGACTTCGCGCAGTCGTGCCCGACGGTGCGCAGGCGCGCGCCGGTGGTGGGCTTGAAGAGGTTCACGAAGCCGTCGACGACCTTCGGGCCCTCGAGCACCATGAGGTACGCCAGGACGAAGATGGTCGCCGCGCCGGCCAGGCCGGTGGCCACGCCCGAGAGGACGCCGGCGGCCGGGGTGGTCAGGCCGGTAGCGAAGGAGCGGATGCGGTCCTGGTTGTCCTGGACGTACTGCAGCGCGTTGGTGCGCTCCAGCAGGTCGCCCACCGGGCCGCGGCCGGCGCGCGCGTCGTCGATGAGCTGGGGCAGCTGGGCCGCGAACCGGGTGCCCTCCTGCGCCAGCGGGACGACGAACAGGGTCCCGATCCCGCCGAGCAGGGCGACGATGACGAGGAACACCAGCAGCGTCGCCAGGCCGCGCCGGCGGCCACCGAGCAGCGTGCGCTCGACCCAGCCGACGACCGGGTACAGGGCCACGGCGAAGAAGACCGCGACGACGATCCAGGTGATGACCTGGAGGGTGTGCAGGACGACGTACAGCAGGAACGCCGTCGCCAGCAGCAGGCCGATCGCCGTGACGATCGTGCGGACCGTGCCCGAAGAGGGGGCGCGGTCGTCGGAGATGCCGCCGAGGGCCGGGGCCCTGCCGGGTGTGGGAGCAGTCACAGGGAACGATGGTGCGGCCACCGCGCGTCGCGCGCGAGGCGAGGCGCGAGGCGAGGCGCGGGGCGCGGCGCGGGGACGGGGCGCGCGGGGCGGGGCGCGCGGGGCGGGTGCCCGGGAGCGGTGCGGCCGCCCCCGGGCGCGCCGGCCTCAGCCGAACTCGGGGCTGCCCAGGCCGTCCACCCACGCGCGCACCTGCGCCTCGTCGTCGGTGAACGCCAGCGACAGCAGCAGCAGCAACCGCGCCTTCTGCGGCAGCAGGTCCTCCATGGCCACCACCCCGGGCGCGGGCTCCTCGCCCTCGTAGATCGCCCCGGACCCGGTGCGCGTCGTGGTGCCGAAGAGCACGCCCCGCTCGATCGCGGCGGTGCGGGCCTCGCGCATGGCCGGGGAGATGCCGCCCGCACCGGTGCCGGCGGTGACCACGCCCTCCACCCCGGCGTCGGCGAACGCGGAGATCGCCTCCCCGCCGGCCTCCTGGTACGAGTAGGCGATCTCCACCCGCGGCAGGTCCTGCGGGGCGATCCGGGAGACGTCGAACGGGGTGGCCCAGCGCTTCGTCCCGCACAGCTCGGCGCGCGCCGGTGCCCGGCGGGTGGTCACGTGGGTCTCGTCGACCACGCCGAGGGCGCCGAACCGCCCGCCCTCGAAGGTGTCCATGCGCAGCGCGTCGGTCTTGGTCACCTCCCGCGCGGCGTGGAACTCGTCGTTGAGCATCAGGACGGTGCCGAAGCAGCGCGTGTCGCCGCTGGCGGCCAGGCGCACCGCGTTGAAGAGGTTGGCCGGGCCGTCGGCGCCGATGACGTTGGACGGGCGCATCGCGCCGGTGAGGACGACCGGCTCGTCGCTGCGCACCGTCAGGTCCAGCCAGTAGGCGAACTCCTCCATGGTGTCGGTGCCGGTGGTGACGACCACGCCGTCGGAGGTCTTCAGCGCCTCGTCCACGGCCAGGGTCAGCTCGCGGAACTGCTCGATGGTGTACCCGCTGGAGCCGGCGTTGCCGAACTGCACCGTGCGCACCTCGGCCACCGCGCCGAGCTCCGGCTGCAGGGCGCCGACGAGGTCCGCGATCGGCACCTGCCCGGCCCGGTAGGTCTGCAGGGCGTCGCGCGAGTCGGCCAGGCCGGCGATGGTGCCGCCGGTGCCGATCACCGTGATCCTCGGCAGCCGCTCCGGACCGGGTCGGCGGCCCTCCGCGGCGGCCGGGGCGGCTGCGACAGCCGGGGCCGCCGTCGCCGGCGCGGCGGCGGGTGCGGGTGCCGCGGCGGCTGCGGCCACAGCGGCGGGGGCGGCGGCGGGTGCGGGGTTCGCGCCGGCGGGCAGCACGGTGGACGCGCCGAGGGCGACCCCGGCCGCCAGGGTTCCCGAGACGAGGGCGGTGGTGAGCGTGGAACGACGGGACACGGGGTTCCTCTCCGGTGGTGGGCGCCGGGAGCACCCGGCGCGCCGCACCCTAGGGACCTGCTGTGTCCCGGCTGTTACGACGAGCGACGCACCGCAACACCGCCGAAACGTGCCCCCGGGAGCTCGCCCACCGGGGTGCGCAGCACCGCCCGCAGGAGCAGGAAGTTCACCGTCCCGACCGCCGCGGTGGTGAGCTGGACGACGAGCAGGGCCGCCAGGTGGCCCGCCAGCGGGAACAGGTGCTGCTGCGCCAGCAGGGCGCCGGTGCTGGCGGCCAGCCCGGCCGCGGCGGCCGCCCCGCCCGTGCCGTGCCCGCGGTACCAGGGGGTGCGGGCGGCGGCGCGGAAGGTGAAGCGGCGGTGCAGTTCGGTGGTCACCAGGGTCGACAGGGCGGTGGCGAGCACGTGGGCCACCGCTGCGGGCAGCGCGGCCGCCGCGAGGAACACCGCGGCGTGCGCGGCGTTGCCCGAGAGCCCCGCCGCCGCGAAGCGCAGCAGCGTCCACGCCTCCGCCCGGCGGGTGCGCCCGGCCACCGCCGGGGCGCCGGCGAGCGGGCGGGGCGCCGGGCGGGGCGCCGGGCGGACCGGCGGCGCGGGCGCGACGCGTGCGGCGGTGTCCACGGCGACAGCCTCCCGGCGCCGGCCGGCGCACCGCGTCGGCGCCCGGTGGGCTCCGCCCTGCTCCCCGGGCACGACGCGCCCGGCCCGCGGGTCCACCCGTCGGGGGACCCGCGGGCCGCCGTGCGGAGGTCCTAGGACGCCTCGGCCCCGCCCGCTGCAGCCCCGCCCACCGCGGCGCCGAGGTGCAGCACGACCTGCCCACCGCCCTCGGCCGCCGCCTGCACCGTCCGCAGCTGCAGCAGGGCCGGGTTCTGCTCCAGCGCGCGCGTGCCGTTGGCCAGCGCCCGCAGCGCCGCCGTCTCCCCGCGGGCGCGCTCCAGCCGCGCCTGCGCCTCCAGGCGCGCCGCCGACACCTCCAGCAGCGCCCTGCGCACCTCGCCGGGCACGGCGACGTCGCGCAGCGAGACCTCGAGCACGTCCACGCCCAGGCGCGCGGCGGCGGGCGCCACCGCGGCCGTCAGCTCCGCCGTCGCCCCGGCCCGGCCGCTCACCACGTCGTCGACGGCCCGGGCCGCGACCCAGTCGCGCGCCGCGACCTGAGCGGCCAGCCGCAGGTCGTCCACGGGGTCCGCGGAGACCACCAGGAACGCGACCGGGTCCGCCACGCGGAAGCGCAGCGCCACCGAGAACCGCACCCCCGGCACGTCGGCGGCCGCGCTCTCCTGGCTCGTCAGCAGCACCGTGCGCTCGCGCACGTCCACGCGCTCCACGCTGCGCCGCCACGCCCGCCCCGGCAGGCGGTGCCGCCCCGCCGCCAGCACGGCGGCGACGACGCCGTCCACGCGCACGACGGCGCGCTCGGACTCGGTCACGGTCAGGCGGGTCACGGTGCTGCTCTCCTCCGGTCTCGTCGCGCGCCCCGCGCGCTGGACGGCCACCACCACCCGGGGGCGGCCGCGGCGGGGACCACCGGTGGTGCCGGTGGCCCGCTGGCCGCGGCCGGCGGTCCGCCCCGCGGGGGGCGGCGGGTGGCGGCGGCCGCCACGGAGGGGTTGAACCTCAGCGTCCACAGCGCTGCGCCGGGGCGTGCCCGCCCGTGCGCGGGACCCGGGCCGGCGACGCCGGTGGGCCGCTGGCGGGCACGCCCCGAGGGTCGCACGGGCGACCGCCGCGGGTCGTGGGGTTTTCACCCGGACGGGGGCGCTGGCGCGGCGGAGGGCTGGGCGGTACGTTCGTGAACGACTGTTGAGTAACCAGGAGGGGGCTCCCGTGGCGCGACCGCGCACCGTCAGCGACGAGGACGTCCTCGCCGCGACCGCCCGCGCGCTGCACCGCCACGGCCCGGCGGCGGCGACGCTGCGCACCGTCGCGGCGGAGGCGGGCGTCACCGCCGGTGCGCTGGTGCGCCGCTTCGGCTCCAAGCGCGACCTGCTGCTCGTGTTCGCCTCCCGGGCCGCCGACGGCGTGCCGGGGGCCTTCGCGGCCGCGCGCGCCGCGCACCCCTCGCCGCTGGCGGCCCTGCACGTGGTGCTGGCCGAGCAGGTGGCCGACACCGACGACCGGGACGCGCTGGTGCACGGGCTGCGGTTCCTGCTCCTCGACGTCACCGACGAGGAGTTCCGCGCCCGCGCCGCCGCGCACGCCGGGCGGGTCCGCGAGGGCGTGGCGGGCCTGCTCGCCGACGCCGTCCGCGCGCGGGAGCTGCGCGCCGGCACGGCCGCGGCGGACCTGGCGCGCACCGTGCACCTGACCGCGAACGGCCTGCTCGTGCTCTGGCCGATCACCGGCGGCGGCCCGCTGCGCGAGGAGCTGCGCGCCGCGGTCGACGCCGTCCTCGACCCCCACCGCCCCCGCCCCCGCACCCGCACGACCACCGGAGGAGACCCGTGACCCCCGTGACCCCCGACACCCCGCCCGCCGGCGCCCCGTTCACCGGTGCCGTCTTCATCGGCACCAGCCTCGACGGCTCCATCGCCCGGCCCGACGGCGACATCGACTGGCTGACCTCGCGCGGCGAGCGCGCCGGCGACACCGGTTACGAGGAGTTCGCCGCGTCCGTGGACCACCTGGTGGTGGGGCGCGCCACCTACGAGAAGGTCCTCACGTTCGGCGAGTGGCCGTTCGGGGACCGCCCCGTCCTGGTGCTCAGCGCCACCCTCGCCGAGGACGCGGACCCGCGCGTGCGCGTCGTGCGCGACGTGGACGCCCTGGTCGCCGCCCTCACCGCCTCCGGCGCCCGCCGCGTGCACGTCGACGGCGGCCGCACCGTCAGCTCGATGCTCGCCGCGGGGCTGGTGCACGAGCTGACGATCACCACCGCGCCGGTGCTGCTGGCCGAGGGGCTGCCGCTGTTCGCGCACCTGGGCCGCGACGTGGCGCTGGAGCACCGCTCCACGCGCGTGCTGGGCGCGGGGTTCGTGCAGTCCACGTACGCCGTCGTGCCGTGAGGCCCGGCGCGGAAGCTCCGGCGCGCCGGAGCCGTTGAGGAGGACGTGGACGACGTGCGGGTGGGCCCAGCGGTGACCGTGCCCGCCGCGGAGCTGACCGAGCGGTTCTCCCGCTCGAGCGGCCCGGGCGGTCAGGGCGTGAACACCACCGACTCGCGCGTGGAGCTGTCCTTCGACCTCGCGCGCTCGGCGGCCTTCCCCGAGCACCTGCGCGAGCGCGCCCTGGCCCGGTTGTCCTCGCGCCTGGCCGGTGGGGTGCTCACCGTGGTCGCCAGTGAGCACCGCTCGCAGCTGCGCAACCGCGAGGCCGCGCTGGAGCGGCTGCGCGAGCTGCTGCGCGACGCCGTCGCCCCCGCCCCGCCGGCGCGGCGCCCCACGAAGCCCACGCGCGGCTCCCAGCGCCGCCGGCTGGAGGGCAAGCGCCAGCGCGGCGAGGTCAAGCGGCTGCGGCGCAGCACCGGCGACTAAGCGGCGCACCCGCCCGGCACCGCTGAGTCCGCGCCCCACCGGTGGTCAGCAGGTCAGGACGCACCGGACGGCCGAGGAGGACGACGTGCACGAGCTCGTGGTGGTGGAGAACGTCTCGCTGGACGGGGTGGCGCAGGCGCCGGGCCGTCCCGACGAGGACACCCGCGGCGGTTTCGACCTCGGCGGGTGGGCGAGCCGGTGGCTGGCCGACGACCCCGAGGCGGGGCGGGCCGCGCTGGCGGGGACGGGCGGCACCCGCGCGCTGCTGTTCGGCCGGCGCACGTACCACGACCTCGTGGGCCACTGGCTGGGCGCGCAGGAGCCGAACCCGTTCGCCGAGGTCCTGCGCACCACCCCGAAGTTCGTCGCCTCCCGCTGCGCGGAGCCGCCCGGCGGCCTGTCGTGGCCGGCCTCGACGCTGCTCCCCGGCGAGGCCGCCGGGACGGTCGCGGCGCTGAAGGAGCGCGGCGAGGGCGACCTCGTCGTCCTGGGCAGCGTGAGCCTCGTGCGCGCCCTGACCGCCGCCGGCCTGGTGGACCGGTTCGTGCTGACCACGCTGCCCGTGGTGCTCGGCCGCGGCACCCGCCTGTTCGAGGGCACCGCGCTGGACCTGGAGGTGGTCTCCAGCACGACGACGCGCGCCGGGGCCGTCGTGGCGACGCACCGGGTGCGCCGCACCCGCTGACGCGCCCGGGTCGCGGTCTCAGGCCGCGATGCGCTCCCGGTGCGCGGGCAGGGTGGTGCGGTGCATCTCGCGGTGCAGCAGCAGCAGCGCCACCGCGGCCAGCAGCACGTACGCCCACCAGGTGCTCAGCCCGTCCCACAACCCGTGCAGCACCACGACGAGGACGAACGTGCCCGCCAGGTGCAGCACCCCGCGCCCGTTCCAGCCGCCGCGGGCCGCCGACCACAGGGCCGCGGTCGCCAGGCCCGTCCAGGCGGCGTGCGCGGCCGGGCTGAGGACCCCGCGCAGCAGCAGCAGCTGCACGACGACGTCGAGGTCCAGGCCGCTGCGCAGCAGGGCGACGAACGCGTAGCCCATGGTCTCCAGCACCGCGAACCCCATGCCGACGGCGACGCCGAGCACGAGGCCGTCCACCTCGCGCCAGCGCCCGCGCGAGAGCAGCACGATCGCCACCGGCACGATGAGCTTGGCGGACTCCTCGATGAGGCCGATGCCCAGCGTGGGCATCACGCCCAGCTGCAGGACGGTGGCGTACTCCACCCGCCCGGCGACCACGACGCCGATGACGCCGCCGAAGAGGGCGGCGATCGCGATGAGGTCCGGGTGGGCGGCCGCGGAGCGGGCGTGCTGGTAGACCCAGGTGACGAACGTGACCGGCACCAGCAGGGCGCCCAGCAGGATCAGCGAGGGCACCAGGTTCGGGTTCCCGGTGCGCACCAGGGACTCCAGCACCGCCCAGAACAGGCCGGCGCCCACGACGAGGACGACGACCCAGCCGTGCCGGGAGAGCCAGCCGCGCCGGGCCGGGGCGCGCTGCGCCTCCAGCTGCGCGGTGCGACGGGGTTCTGCGGGCGAGGGCCACGTCATGGCCCGAGTGTGGACGCGACCGCGCGGGGCGGCGACCCGACGGCGGCCGGGGCTCTGCTTGGATCGTCCGGTGACGCCCGCCGACGCCCTGCTGCTGCTCGCCGCCGGGGCGGGGGCCGGGCTGGTGGGTTCCACCGCGGGCCTGGCCTCGCTGGTGTCGTACCCGGCGCTGCTGCTGACGGGCCTGCCGCCGGTGGTCGCCAACGTCACCAACACCGTCGGGCTCTTCGGCTCCACCGTCGGCTCCACGCTGGGCGCGCGCCCGGAGCTGCGCGGGCAGGGCCGGCGCCTGGCGCGGCTGGTGCCGGTGGCCGCGGCCGGCGGCGCGGCCGGCTCGGCGCTGCTGCTGGCGCTGCCCGCGGACTCCTTCGAGCGCGTCGTGCCGTTCCTCGTGGCGCTGGCCTCGGTGCTGCTGCTGCTGCAGCCGCGGGTGCAGCGGCTGCGCCCCGGGCGCACCTCGGCGCGCAACCCGCTGGTGCTGCTCGCGCTGTTCGGCGTGGGCGTGTACGGCGGCTACTTCGGTGCCGCGGCCGGGGTGGCGCTGCTGGCGCTGACCGAGCTGCTCTACGACCAGCCGCTGGCGCGCAACAACGCGCTGAAGAACGTCCTGCTGGGCGCGGCGAACGCGGTGGCCGCGGTGGGTTTCGCGTTCTTCGCGGACGTCGCGTGGGGCTCGGCGCTGGCGCTGGGCGCCGGGTGCCTGCTGGGCGGGCGGCTGGGGCCCGCGGTGGTGCGCCGCCTGGACCCGCGCGTGCTGCGCGTGGCGATCGCCCTGGCCGGACTGGCCCTGGCGGTGCGCTTGTGGGTGGGCGCGCGCTGAGCGCGCCGCGCCCGCCCGGCCGGGGTGGCCCCGGCCGGGCGGGCCCGCCTCAGGCGGTGGTGCGCCCGTCGAGGAACGGGTAGTCGGTGTAGCCGGTGGCGCCGGGCGCGTAGAACGTCGAGGGGTCCGGCTCGTTCTCCGGGTGACCGCCCTGCCAGCGCTCCACCAGGTCCGGGTTGGCGATGACCATGCGCCCGACCGCCACCGCGTCGGCCACGCCGTCGGCGACGAGGTCGACCGCGTCCTGGCGGCTGGTGACCACGCCGAAGCCGCTGTTGGCCATCAGCGGGCCCTCGAACCGCTTGCGCAGGCCCTGCACCAGGTCGCCGGCGGGCTCCGCGTGCAGGACGCTCAGGTACGCCAGGCCCAGCGGGCGCAGCCCCTCCACCAGCGCCTGGTACGTGGCCTCCACGTCCGCCGGGTCCGGCTCGGAGGCGTCCTGGATGTTGTGGGCGGGGGAGATGCGCACGCCCACGCGGCCCGCGCCGATCGCCTCGGCGACCGCGGTGGCGACCTCGACCGTCAGGCGCGCGCGGTTCTCCGGCGAGCCGCCGTACTCGTCCTCGCGGTGGTTGGAGCCGGGGGCGAGGAACTCGTGCAGCAGGTAGCCGTTGGCGCTGTGGATCTCCACGCCGTCCAGGCCGGCCTCCAGCACCGCGCGCCTGGAGGCGGCGACGAACTCCTCGACGACGCCGCGCACCTCGGCGGTGCTCAGCGCGTGCGGCACCGGGTAGGGCGCCTTGGTGCCCCCGGGCAGGTGCGCCTCGCCCTGGATGGCGATCGCGCTGGGCGCCACGATCCGGTCGGTGCCGGTGATCGCGGTGTGCGAGACGCGACCGCCGTGCATGACCTGCGCCACCAGGCGCCCGCCGCGCGCGTGCACCGCCTCGGCCACGCGCCGCCACCCGGCGACGTGCTCGTCGGTGACCAGGCCCGGCTGCCCGGGGTACGCGCGCGACTCCGCGCTCGGGTAGGCGCCCTCGGTGACGATCAGGCCGGTGCTCGCGCGCTGCGCGTAGTGCTCCGCGATCAGCTCGTTCGGGGTGCCGTCGGCCTCCGCGCGCATGCGCGTCAGCGGTGCCATGACGACGCGGTTGGGCAGGTGCAGGTCGCCGAGAATCACGGGCGAGAACAGGTCCACGGGGGCGGGGTCCTTCCGTCGGGTCGTCGGGTGGTGCCGTCCGGTGCCAACGCGGTGGCCCCGGGCATCCTTCCCGGCGCGTCCCCGCGTCACCCCGTGCGCACCAGCCGTGGTGACCGAGGGTCGCCAGATGGTGCGATCCTGTGACGTCAGGTGGGGGACCGGTGCCCGTCGCGCGGCGGACCGGTGCCCGTACGGGGTGGTGCTCGGGGGGAGCGGTTCGTGAGCTCGGCACGGATGTGGCGTGCGCTGGCGCCGGTGGTGGCCGCGGAGGTCGCCGAGGACGTCTTCCCCCGCCGGGCCCTGGCACGGGTGCTGGGGCTGCAGTACGCCGCCGGCGGGGTCCTGGCGGCGCTGTTCGCCGCGGGCGCGCTGCCCGCGGCGAGCCGTCGGCCGGTGCTGGTGTGCGCGGCGGTGGCCCTGGGCGCGGGTGCCCTGATGGGGCTGGCCAGCATCTCGAGGCTGTCCCCGCGGGCGCTGACGGTGCTCTCGCACGCGTGCATCCTGTCCGCGCAGGTCGTCGTCGCGGCCGCCTACGCCTCCGCGCGGGGCCAGGGCGGTCCGCTGCTGCTGTTCCTGCTGTGGACCGCCCCGTACGCGGGGATCTTCTCCGCGCGCGCCCGCTGGCTGCACGTGCTGGCGGTGTGCACCGCCCTGGTGGTCGCCCTGTCCTCGATCCCCGGGGTGCCCGGCGTGGAGGCGGTCAACGTCACGATCTTCGTGGCCACGGTGGTCATCACCAGCGTGCTGACCTCGCGGATGACCTCGCGGCTGCGGCGCGGCGCCACGCGCGAACCCTGACCGGCCTGCCCAACCGCCGCCTGCTGCACGCCGCGCTGCAGGCCGCGCTGGACCGGCGCGCCGCCCGCGGCGGTGCGGTGGCCGTCCTGCTGATCGACCTGGACCGCTTCAAGCACGTCAACGACACCTTCGGCCACGAGAGCGGCGACGCGCTGCTGCAGCAGGTGGTGCCGCGGCTGCTGGCGGCCCTGGGGCCGCAGGACGTGCTGGCGCGCCTGGGCGGGGACGAGTTCGCGGTGGTGTGCGAGGACCCCGACGGCCGGCTGGACGCGTGCGCGGTGACGGCGCGCCTGAGCCGGGTGTGGGCCGAGCCGGTCTTCGTCGGCGCGCGCCCGCTGCGCGTCAGCGGCAGCACCGGCGTCGCGCTGGCCGGGGACGGGGCCACGGCGCGCACGCTGCTGCGCGACGCCGACGCGGCGATGTACGAGTCCAAGCGGCGCGGCCCGGGCTCCTCGCAGCTCTTCTCCGCCGACGTCGCCGCGCGCGCCGAGCGCGTGCTGCTGGTGGAGCAGGGCCTGCAGCAGGCGGTGCGCCGCGGTGAGCTGGCGGTGCACTTCCAGCCGGTCGTCGCGCTGGGCGGCGAGCGCGCCGGCGCGGTCGTCGGCGCGGAGGCGCTGCTGCGCTGGAGCAGCGCGGAGCTGGGGGCCGTGGCGCCGGACGAGTTCGTCCCGGTGGCCGAGGCCGCCGGCCTGGTCGGCGCGCTGGGCGACTGGGTCCTGGACCGCGCGCTGGCCGAGCTGGCCGCCTGGCGCGCCGCCGGGGTCGTCGGCGACGGCTTCCGCGTCGCCGTCAACGTCAGCGCCCACCAGCTCGAGCCCGCCCTGCCCGGGCGCGTGGCCGAGCTGCTGGCCCGCCACGGCCTGGGCCCGGCCCACCTGGGCCTGGAGGTCACCGAGAGCGCCGTGGTCGAGGGCGGGGTGGCCGCGCAGGTGCTGCGCGAGCTGCGCGCCGCGGGCGTCACCCTGCTGCTGGACGACTTCGGCACCGGCTACTCCTCGCTCGCGCAGCTGCGCGAGCTGCCCTTCGACGTCGTCAAGGTGGACCGCTCCTTCGTCGCCGGCCTGGAGCGCTCCGGGCGCGACCGCGCGCTGGTGCTGGCGGTGCTGTCCCTGGCCGGTGCGCTGGGGGTGTCGGTGGTGGCCGAGGGCGTGGAGCGGGAGGGGCAGGCCGAGCAGCTGCGCGCCGCCGGCTGCCCGGCCGCGCAGGGCTGGTACTTCGCCCGCGCGGTGCCCGCCGCCGACCTGCCCGCCGCCCTCGCCGCCGCCGCCTCGCGCGCGGGCTCGTACAGTCCTCTCCCGTGTCCGGGACCCTCCTCGCCGTCGTGTGCGCCCTCGCCGGGGTGATGGCCGTCTGGTCGGTCGTCACCGTCGCCCGCGACCGCCGCGTCGGGCGGGCCCACCTCGTGGGCCTGGCCGTGGTCGAGCTGGGCGTGCTGGCCCTGGCCGTCGACGGCGCGGCGCAGCTGGTGACCGGCCCGCGCCCGGTGGAGCTGGCCACCTCGATCGCCTACCTGGTGGTGGCGCCCCTGCTGCTGCCCGCGGCGGCGTTCTGGACGCTCGCGGAGCGCTCGCGCCCGAGCACCCTGGTGCTGCTCGTGGCGTGCTTCGCCGTGGCCGTCGTCGGCTACCGCGCGTCCCTGCTGCTGCAGGTGACCCGGTGAGCGGCGCCGGGCGGCCCGCGCCGGGGCGCGCCAGCGGCCTGGGCCGGGTGCTCGTGGCCCTGTACGCCGTCTTCGCCGTGGCCGCCGTCTCGCGCGCGGCCGTGCAGATCGCCACGCGCTTCGCCGAGGCCCCCCTGGCGTACGCGCTGTCCGCGCTCGCCGGCGTCGTCTACGTCCTGGCCACCCTGGGCCTGGCGCGCGCCGGCCGGCGCTGGCGCACCGCGGCGTGGGCGGCGTGCACCGTCGAGCTGGCCGGCGTGCTGGTCGTGGGCACCCTGAGCCTGGCCGACCCGGCCGCCTTCCCCGACGAGACCGTCTGGTCGGCCTACGGGCGCGGCTACCTCTTCGTGCCCCTGGTGCTGCCCGTCCTGGGGCTGGTCTACCTGCGCTCGGAGTCGCGGCGCGCCCGGGCGGCGTGAGCGGCCCGGCGCCCAGCCCCGCGAGCACCCCCGCGCACCGCCCCCGCGGCGGCGCGCTGCTGCTGGCGGCCGTCCTGCTGACCGCCTGCGCGATGCGCGCGCCCCTGACCGGCGTGGGGCCGGTGCTGGGCGAGGTGGCCGCCGGCACCGGCCTGGGCAGCACCGCCTCCGGCGTCCTGACGTCGCTGCCGCTGCTGGCCTTCGCCGCGGCCTCGGCGGCCGTGCCGCGCGCGGCCGGGCGCCTGGGCGTGCGGCCCGCGCTGCTGCTGGCCCTGCTCGTGCTCGTCGCCGGCGCGGGCGTGCGCTGGCTGCCCGGTCCGGTGCCGCTGTTCGCCGGCACCGCCCTGCTGGGGGTGGCGATCGCCGTCGCCAACGTCCTGCTGCCGGGGGTGGTGCGCGCCGGCTTCCGCGCCCGCGCCGCGGTGGCCGCCAGCGCCTACCTGGTGCTCATGCAGCTGGCCGGCGGCCTGGCGGCCGGCTCGGCGGTGCCGCTGGCCGAGCGCCTGCCGGGCGGCTGGCGCACGGCGCTGGTGGTGTGGGCGCTGCCGGCGCTGGCCGCGGCGCTGCTGTGGGTGCCGCTGGCGCGCTCGCGCACCGGCGCCGCCGCCGGGCCGCGGGCCCGCGCGCCGTGGCGCTCGCCGCTGGCGTGGGCCGTCACCGTGCACATGGGCGCGCAGTCGCTGGTCTTCTACAGCCTGCTGGCGTGGCTGCCGACGCTGCTGCGCGAGCGCTCCGGGCTGGGCGCGACGGAGGCGGGCTGGCAGCTGACCCTGCTGCAGGCCTCCGGGGTGCTGGCCAGCCTGCTGGTGCCGGCCCTGGTGGGCGGCTCCGGCTCCGACGCGCGGCGCTCGCGGCGCGCCACCGTCGGCGCGGCGCTGCTGGAGGTGGCCGGGGTGGTCCTGCTGCTGGGCGCCACCGGCGCCGCGGCCGGGGTGCTCGTGCCGGTGGCCGTCGTCCTGGTCGGCGCCGGCGGCGGGGCGGCGCTGGTGCTGGCGCTGGCCGCCACGAGCGAGCGCGCCGCCGACGCCGCGGGGGCGGTGGCCCTGTCGGGCATGGCGCAGTCGGTGGGGTACCTGCTGGCCGCGGCCGGCCCGGTGCTCGTGGGCGCCGCGCACGCGGCGAGCGGCTCGTGGGTGCCGCCGCTGCTGCTCGTGGGGGCGCTCGCCCTCGTGCAGCTGGCCGCGGGGCGGCGGGCGGGGGCGGGCGGGGTCGTGCGGGCCGGCTGAGCGGCGCGCCTCAGGTGGGCGCCAGCTCGAACCAGACCTTCTTGCCCAGCGGGCCCTCGTCCAGCTCGGTGCCCCAGCGCTCCGAGAGCAGCTCGACCATGGCCATGCCGCGCCCGCTCTCGGCGTCGTCGCGCTGCGCGCCGATCAGCGGCATGCCGCCGCCCTCGTCGGAGACCTCCAGGCGCAGCGAGGAGCCGCGGCGCGACAGCGCCACGCGCACCATGCCCGAGCCGTGCACGACGGCGTTGGTGACCACCTCGCTGGACAGCAGCAGCAGCGCCTCGACGCTGTCCTCGCTGACCTCGGAGGCCTTCACCCACGGCACGCACCACTCCGCGACCAGCCAGCGGGCCACGCCCACGGAGCGCGGGGACGGGGGGAGGACCACGAGGAACACCAGCCCTCGACCTCCCCCTGCGTCGTGCGTCGCGGCTCTTCCACGACACGGGTCCTCCACGTGTGCTCCTGCCAGAGCAGTCATCGACACGTGACTGACAGTCAATCACCCGATCGACGGCTTGTCCCCGCGCACCCCCGGGGCCCGGCGGCACCCTCCCCCGCCGGGTCGCGCGCGGGTCGTGCGCGGGTCGTGCGCGGGTCACGCGCGGGTCACGACCCGGTCGCGGACCGGTCGCGCACGGGCGGCCGCGGGGTCGCGCCACGGGGTCGAGGGGGTGTCGCGGGGGTGTCCCCGGGGTGCGCCGCGGGTGCGCCGCGGGGTGGCCCGGGCGGCTCAGACGGGCAGGTCCACGCCCGCGACCTCCAGGGCGGTCAGCACCGCCAGCACCGCGCAGACCACCCCGCCCACGCGGCTGACCGCGGCCACGCTCAACCGGCGCAGCAGCGTGGCGCCGGCCGCCGCGGCCAGCGCCGAGACGGCCAGCAGCGCCGTCCACGCCCCGGCGAACACCGACAGCGGGTCGTCGTAGCGCGCGGCCAGCCCGGCGGTGAACAGCTGCGACAGGTCGCCCCACTCGGCGAGGAAGACCACCCCGAAGCACGACGCCACCGCGCGCAGGCCGCGGGCCCCGCCGCGCACCCGCCGCTCGTACTCGTGCAGGGCCTCCTCCTCGGCGGCGCGCGCCCGGGCGGCGCCGCGCAGCAGCACCACCGCGCCGATCGCGAAGAGCACCGCCGCCACCGCGGCCACGGGGCGGTCGGGCAGCTGGGCCAGCAGCCCGCCGGCGAGCACGGCGATGGCGCTCTGCACCGCGAACGCCAGCCCGACGCCGACCCACGCGGTCAGCGGCCGGAAGCGGGTGGCGAGCACGAGGGTGGCCACGAACGTCTTGTCGGGCAGCTCCAGCAGCAGGACGGGCAGGAAGCTCGCCAGGACGACGGCGGGGTCCACGGTGGTCCGTCCTCTCGGTGCCGCGGGCTCGTCGCGCGGGTCGGTGACGCGCGGGCCGTTCCCCCTCGCGGCGGTCATTGCAGCACACCCGCGGCCGTGCGGGGAAATCCCCGCCGCACGGCTGCGCTCCCGCGGAAGCGTTGCGCCGCAACGCTCTTCGCGCCGGCAGGTCGACGGTGCGCCGACCGCCGCGGGTGCGGTGCACCCTCGGTGCGAGGACCGGTGCGCCGAAACCCGCGGCGCGGCGGGCCGTGCCCGGGCGCCGCGACGGGCCTGGGAGGCTGTGCCGGTGCCCGCACCCCGCCCCAGCGCCGCGCGGACCCGCCGGTGAGCCTCGAACCCTTCGCCGAGCTGGGGACCGCGACCCTCGTGCTGCTGGTGCTGGCCGCCTTCGGCGCCGGCTGGGTCGACGCCGTCGTCGGCGGCGGCGGCCTGGTGCAGCTGCCGGCGCTGCTGCTCGTGCCGGGCCTGGACCCGGTGCAGGCCCTGGCCACCAACAAGCTCGCCGGCGCCATGGGCACGGGCACCAGCGCGGTGACCTACTACCGGCGCGTGCACCCGGACCTGCGCACCGCGCTGCCCACCGCGCTCGTCGCGGCGCTGGGCTCGGCCGGCGGGGCGCTGTGCGCGGCCGCCGTGCCCGACGGGGTCCTCACCCCCGTGGTCCTCGTGGCCCTCGTGCTCGTCGCCGCGTACACGCTGCTGCGCCCGGAGCTCGGCGGCGCCACGGCGCTGCGCTTCAGCGGCCGGCGCCACACCGCCGTGGCCGCCGCGACCGGCGCCGTCATCGGGTTCTACGACGGCATCGCCGGCCCCGGCACCGGCGCCTTCCTCGTCTTCGCCCTCGTGGGCCTGCTCGGCTACGCGTTCCTGCGCGCCAGCGCCACCGCGAAGATCGTCAACCTCGCCACGAACGTCGGCGCGCTCGTGGTCTTCGCCGCGCACGGCGCGGTGCTGTGGCCCCTGGGCCTGCTCATGGGCGCGGCGAACCTGCTCGGGGGCTACCTGGGCGCGCGCACCGCCGTCTCGGCGGGCAGCCGCTTCGTGCGCGGGGTGTTCCTGGCCGTCGTGGCGGTGCTCGTCGTCCGGCTGGGGCAGCAGGTCCTCGCCGGCTGAGCGCGCCGGCGGGCCCGGGGCACCCCGCGCTGGCCCTACCCTTGACGTGGCAGGGAGCGACCCGCCGAACCCTTCACGGAGGTGTGGACCGGTGGGTGCCGACCCTCGGCGCGGTGCTGGGCCGGTGCCGGCCCCCGGGCCCCAGCCGACCGTCGAGCGCGCCGCCGAGCGGCTGCGCTGGCAGCTGGCGATCGGGGCCGCCGGCATCGGCGGCTTTGACCTGGACCTCGTCACCGGCCGTCTGCTGTGGGACGAGCGGCTGATCGAGCTGTTCGGCTACGAGCGCGGCGGCTTCGACGAGTCGCTGGAGGCCTTCAACGCCCGCGTGCACCCCGAGGACCTGCCCCGCGTCAGCCAGGCGCTCGCGGAGTGCGTCGCCGCGTGCGGCGAGCTGGAGACGGAGTACCGGGTGGTGCGCCCGGACGGCTCCACCCGCTGGGTCAAGGCGCGCGGCAAGGCGCTGGCCGGTGCGTCCGGCACCGCGGTGCGGGTGCTGGGCGCCGCCTACGACACCACCGCCGAGCGCGAGGGCGACGTGCGCATCGCGCGGGTGCTGGAGTCCATGTCGGCGGCCTTCTACCTGCTGGACGCGCGGTGGCGCTTCGCGTACGTCAACGCCGAGGCGGAGCGGCTGCTGGGCCGCCCCCGCGAGGAGCTGCTCGGCGGCGCGGTGTGGGAGCTGTTCCCCGCCACCGTCGGCACCGCCTTCGAGGACTCCTACCGCCGTGCCGTGGCCACGGGCGAGCCCGTCGCGTTCGAGGCCTACTACCCGCCGCCGCTGGACGGCTGGTACGAGATCCGCGCCTGGCCCGGCCCCGACGGGCTGTCGGTGTACTTCCTGGACATCACCGCCCGGCGCCGCGCCCAGCAGGAGGTGGAGGCCGCGCGCGAGGAGGCCGAGGCCGCGCGCGGGCGCGCGGTGGAGGCCGCCGAGCGGCTGCGCCTGATCGAGCGCGTGGGCGAGGACCTCGCCGCCACCCTCGACACCGAGGAGGCCGTCGGCCGCCTGGCGCAGCACCTGGTGCCCGCGCTGGCCGACTGGTGCCTGGTCACCCTCGTCGACGAGCAGGGCGGCATGCGCGACATCGGCTCCTGGCACGCGGAGGAGGCGATGCGCCCCGTGGTCGGCGCCTACCGCCGGGCCCGGTTGCGCGGCCTGGGTGAGCACGCCCCGCTGTACCGGGCGCTGCGCACCGGCCGCCCCGTCGTCGTCGAGCACGGCGCCACGCCCCTGCTGGTGGACGTCCTGGGCAGCGACGAGGCGCGCGAGCTGCTGCAGCGGCTGGCGCCGGAGTCGTTCGTCATGCTGCCGCTGGGTGCGCGCGGACGCACCGTGGGGCTGGTCAGCCTCTTCCGCGGCGCCGACCGTGCGCCCCTGCCGCCGCAGGACCTGCTGACGGCCGTGGAGGTCGCCGACCGCGCCGGCCTGGCGCTGGACAACGCGCGCCTGTACACCCAGCAGCAGCGCATCGCCGAGGGCCTGCAGCGCAGCCTGCTGACCGCCCCGGTGGAGCCGGACCACGTGCAGGTCGCGGTGCGCTACCAGCCGGCCGCCGCCGCGGCGCAGGTCGGCGGCGACTGGTACGACGCCTTCGTGGTCCCCGACGGGGCCACCGTGCTCGTCATCGGCGACGTCATGGGCCACGACGTCGAGGCCGCGGCGGCGATGAGCCAGGTGCGCAGCCTGCTGCGCGGCATCGCGTACTCCAGCGGCGCCGCCCCGGCCACCGTCCTGGCCAGCCTGGACGCCGCCATGCAGGGCCTGGCGGTGGACACCACCGCCACCGCCCTGGTCGCGCGCCTGGAGCAGGTGCGCGACGAGCGCGAGCGCGACGTCACCCGGCTGCGCTGGTCCAGCGCCGGGCACCTGCCGCCGGTGCTGCTGGCGCCGGACGGCACGGTCAGCGCCCTGAGCGCCCACCCGCCGCAGCTGCTGCTGGGCGTGGACCCCGGCACCCGCCGCACCGACGCGGCCATCACCGTCGACCGCGGCTCGACGCTGCTGCTCTACACCGACGGGCTCGTCGAGCGGCGCGGCTCCTCGCTGGAGGGGGGCGTCGAGCGCCTGCACGACGCGGTCGCCGAGCTGGGCGGGCTGGAGCTGGAGGCGCTGTGCGACGCGGTGCTGGAGCGGCTGGTGCCGGCCGACCACGACGACGACGTGGCGCTGGTGGCGGTGCGCCTGCACCCGCTGGACCGCCCGCGCCCGCCCGAGGCCGGGCCGAACCGCGTGCCGCCGCACCCGCCCACCCCCCTGACGCCCCGCGCGCGCTGAGGCGGCGCCGGACGGGTGCACCCGGGCGTCCTCGCTGGCAGCCCTCCCCGCGGTGGGTTACACATGTGCTCCCCCGGGGCCGCCGCTCCCCGGGGGGAGCGCGAGCACCCCGCGCCACGGACGGCGCGGCGGGAGGGACGGGAGGCGGGCGTGCCACGACGACAGGAGGCCCCCCCGGACGGGCCGGGCCGCGCGCTGCGCAGGGCGATCCTGCTCAGCGAGCGCACGGCGGCGGCCAACCGCCGCAAGGCGCGCGGGGTGTCGGTGCGCCGGCTGCCGCTGCACGGCACCGTCACCCGGCGGCGCCCGGCGCCCGGCCAGCCGCCCCCCGACGGCGCCTGAACGGCGGGCGGTCGGACGGTGGCGGCGCCGGTCAGGTGCCCGCGCCGGGCGACTGGCGCAGCACCCGGAACGCGAACTGCGTCACCGGGCCCAGGGCCAGGGCCGTCAGGACGGTGCCGACCCCGACGGGTCCGCCCAGCAGCCAGCCGACGGCGAGCACCGACACCTCGATGAGCGCCCGGGAGCGGCCCACCGGCCAGCCGCGCAGGTGGCAGGCGACCATCAGGCTGTCGCGCGGGCCGCTGCCCAGGCCCGCGCCGATGTAGACGGCCCCGCCGAAGCCCAGCGCGAGCACCGAGAGCACCAGGGCGAGCGCGCGCACGGGCAGCGGCGCGCTCGCCAGGCCGTCCAGCCACGACGAGGCCAGCAGGGCGTCGAGCAGCCCGGCGACGAGCACGACGTTGACCAGGGTGCCCGGGCGCGGGCGCACGCCGAGCAGGCCGGAGGCGACGAGCACCAGCACGCCCACGGCGGCCACGACGGTGCCGTACGACAGGCCGGTGCGCTGCGCGACGCCGGCGTGCAGCACGTCCCACGAGGACAGGCCGAGCTGCACCTGCAGCGAGCCCCACACCCCCGTGGCGGCCAGGACCAGCCCGCCGACGAACTGCGCCAGCCGGCGCGACGGGGGCAGGCGGCCGCGGGGCGGCGGGGGGCCGGCCGGGGGCTCGGGCGGCCCGGCGGGGGGTCCGGTCGGGGGGCTGCTGTCGGCGCTGCGGGCGCTCACGGGATCCCGTCCTCGGGCTGCGGTCCTGGCGCCGGTGGCTCGGCGGTGCGCGCCCAGCTTCGCAGGGGCGCGCCCGCGGTGCCCGGGCGGCCGGGCGCCCGCCTCCCCACTACCGCGCCACCGCCGAGCGGGCAAGGGGTCCCCGCCCGTCACGCGGGCCCTGTCGGGGCCCTGTCGGGGCCCTGTGACCGGGAGCACGCGCGTGGAACACTGCCGCGGGTGACTGAGACGACGCAGCAGAGCTCCGGGCTGAAGGCCCGGATCGGGGTGACGGGCCTGGCCACGATGGGCCGCAACCTGGCCCGCAACATCGCCCGCCACGGGTACGTGACCGCCGTGCACAACCGCTCCGAGGCGCGCACGAGGGCGCTGGTGGAAGAGTTCGGCCACGAGGGCACCTTCCTGCCGGGGTACACCGCGCAGGAGTTCGTGGACTCGCTGGAGTCCCCCCGCACCGTGATCGTCATGGTGAAGGCCGGTGCCCCCACCGACGCCGTCATCGAGGAGCTGGCGCCGCTGCTGGGCGAGGGCGACATCCTCGTCGACGCCGGCAACGCCCACTTCGCCGACACCCGCCGCCGCGAGGCCGCGCTGCGCGAGAGGGGCATCCACTTCGCCGGCGTGGGCGTCTCCGGCGGCGAGGAGGGCGCCCTGCTGGGCCCGTCCATCATGCCGGGCGGTTCCGAACACGCCTACGCGGCGCTGGGCCCGGTCTTCGACGACATCTCCGTCTCGGTGGACGGCACCCCGTGCTCCACGCACGTCGGCCCCGACGGGGCCGGGCACTTCGTGAAGATGGTCCACAACGGCATCGAGTACGCCGACATGCAGCTCATCGCCGAGGCGTACGACCTGCTGCGCCACGGCCTGGGCCGCACCCCCGCCCAGCTCGCGGAGGTCTTCACCTCCTGGAACTCCGGCGACCTGGAGTCCTTCCTCATCGAGATCACCGCCCAGGTGCTCGCCAAGGACGACCCGACGCAGGAGGGCGTCGCGCTCGTCGACGTCATCCTCGACGCCGCTGAGCAGAAGGGCACCGGGCGCTGGACGGTGCAGACGGCCCTGGACCTGGGCACCCCCGTCTCCGGCATCGCCGAGGCGGTCTTCGCGCGCGCCCTGTCCGGGCACACCGAGCAGCGCACCGCCGCGCAGGGCGTGCTGCCCGGCCCGGCGGAGGAGGCGCCCTTCGTCGAGGCCGCCCACGCCGACGCGTTCGTCGACGACGTGCGCGCCGCGCTGTACGCCTCGAAGGTCGTCGCCTACGCGCAGGGCTTCGACATGATCAGGGCCGGTTCCGAGGAGTACGGCTGGGGCGTCGACCCCGGCGCGATGGCCACGATCTGGCGCGGCGGCTGCATCATCCGCGCGAAGTTCCTCGACCGGATCCGCGAGGCGTACGAGAAGCAGCCCGACCTGCCCTCGCTGCTGCTGGACCCGTACTTCGCGCAGGCGGTGGCCGACGGGCAGGAGGCGTGGCGGCGCGTCGTGCAGCACTCCGTCGCGCACGGCATCCCCGCGCCCGGCTTCGCCTCGGCGCTGGCGTACTACGACGGGCTGCGCCGGCCGCGCTCGTCGGCGGCGCTGGTGCAGGGCCTGCGCGACCTCTTCGGGGCGCACACCTACCGGCGCGTGGACCGCGAGGGCGCCTTCCACGTGGAGTGGGCCGGTGACGGCGCGGAGCACCCCGCCTGAGCGGGCGCGCCCGCGCGTGGGTGAGGATGCTGCGGTGAGCGAGACCCAGGTGAGCCAGGCACGGGCGGGCGAGACCCGCACGAGCACCCCGACCGTCTTCGTCCTCTACGGCGCCACCGGCGACCTCGCCAAGCGGCTGGTCATGCCGGGGTTCGCCGCGCTGGCGAAGGCCGGTCTGCTGCCGCAGCGGTGGGCGCTGGTCGGCAGCGGCCGGCGCTCGCTGAGCGACGACGACTACCGCCGGCACGTCGTCGACGGCCTGCGCGAGTTCGGCAAGGACCTGGACCAGGGCGTCCTGGACGAGGTGGCCGCCGGGCTGCGCTTCGCCGGCGGCGGGTTCAGCGCCGACGACCCCGGCGAGCTGCTGGACGTGCTCGCGCGGGTGCGCGGCGAGCTGGGCGGCGGGGACGGCGGCGGGGACGTGCAGGTCGTGCACTACCTGGCCCTGCCGCCGTCGACTTTCGAGGGCTATACCCGCGCGATCGCCGCCCACGGCCTGGCCGAGGGTGCGCGCGTGGTCTACGAGAAGCCGTACGGCACCTCCCCGGAGTCCTTCGAGCAGCTCGACGAGCTCGTGCAGTCGGTGTTCGAGGAGGAGCAGGTCTTCCGCATCGACCACTTCCTGGGCAAGGAGGCGACCCAGCAGCTGCACGTGCTGCGCTTCGCCAACCGGCTGTTCGAGCAGGTGTGGAGCGCCGAGCACGTCGCGCAGGTGCAGATCGACGTGCCCGAGACGCTCGGGGTGGACGACCGGGCCCAGTTCTACGACGCCACCGGCGCCACGCTGGACATGCTCGTCACCCACATGCTGCAGGTGGCCGCCGAGGTGGCCGCCGAGCCGCCGGCGGGCACCGGCCCGGACGCCCTGCAGGAGGCGCGCGAGTCGGTGCTGGCGTGCTTCCGCCCGATCGACCCGGCCGAGGTCGTCCTCGGGCAGTCCAGCGGCTACCGCCGCCTGGCCGACGTCGACGACGAGTCCGGCACGGACACGTTCGTGGCGGCGAGGGTGTGGGTGGACACCGACCGCTGGCGCGGGGTGCCGTTCGTGATGCGCACCGGCAAGAAGCTGGCCGAGAGCCACCAGCACGTGACGCTGGTGCTGCGCCCGCCGACGGCGCAGGTGCACGGCCACGGCGCGCGCACCGACGAGCCGGAGACGATCACCTTCACCCTCTCGGGCAACGGCACCGTGTGGGCGGGCGTGACGGCCCGGCGCCCGGGCGTCTCGGACGACCTCGTGCCGGGCCGGCTGTACCTGGACCTGGCCGAGCTGCCCGACGCGCAGCCGCTGCCGCCGTACGCGGCGCTGCTGCGCGACGTGCTCATCGGCGACCGGGCGCTGTTCACCACCTCCGCCGGGCTGCGCGACGCCTGGCGCGTGGTGACCCCGCTGCTGCAGCAGCGCGGTGAGCTGCGCCCGTACGAGCCCGGTTCGTGGGGGCCGGCGGAGGCCGAGCAGCTCGCGGCCCCGTACGGCTGGCTCACCGAGCACTGAGCCCGGCTGCTGCGCCGCTCCCTCACGCGGAGCGGCGCAGCGCCTCCACCACGGCGGCGCGGGCGCCCGCCGCGTCCAGCGCGACGCCGGTGGCCGCCAGCGCCCGCACCGCCCGGCCGTCCACGCGCAGCAGGCCCAGCAGCACGTGCTCGGTGCCGATGCGGTCGTGCCGCAGGTCCAGCGCGGCCCTCAGCGACTCCTCCAGGGCCTTCTTCGCCGGGCGCGCGAAGGGCAGGTGGCTGCCGGTCAGGCGGCCCAGCAGGCCCCGGCGCCCCCGGCCGGCGGGCCGCTCCAGGGCGCCGGGGCCGAAGACCTCCTCGGCGCGCCGGCGCACGGTCTCCAGGTCGATGCCGATCGCGCGCAGCGCCTCGGCGTCCTCGCCCGGCTCGTCGGGCCGG
This sequence comes from Kineococcus gypseus, assembly GCF_050871305.1. NCBI lineage: Bacteria > Bacillati > Actinomycetota > Actinomycetes > Kineosporiales > Kineosporiaceae > Kineococcus > Kineococcus gypseus. The sequence goes on from NZ_JBJLRD010000008.1 coordinate 35,789, forward strand.
GCGAGGTGCTCGCGCAGGCGCGCGGCGTCGGCCCCCGCGGCGTGCAGCACGTCGGCGCCGACACCGCCGGTGCCCAGCAGCGCCAGCAGCAGGTGGTCGTCGCGGACCTCGTGGTGGCCCAGGTCGCGGGCGACCTGCTGCGCGCCGACGACGGCCTCGCGGGCGCGGGGGGTGAAGCGTTCGAACACGGTGTCCTCCTGCGGTTCTCGGGTCAGTCGCGGGTGGAGTGCTTGCGGTGCACGGCCTGCTTGGACACGCCCAGGGCGCCGGCGATGTCGGCCCAGGACCAGCCCAGCTCCCGGGCCCGCTCGACCTGGAGCCGTTCGAGCCGCTCGACGAGGCGGCGCAGCGCGACGACGGCGCGCAGCCCCACCGCGGGGTCCGGGTCGGTGCCGGCGGAGACGAGGGTGTCGGGTTCGGCCATGCGTCATCATGTGTTGACGAACACCCTCGCGTCAACACCGGTTGACGACCCGGGCTCGTCGACGACCCGGTCGCACCCCGCCTCCGCCCGCGGGTGGAGGAGGGGTGCCGGCCGGTTCACACCCCGGGCCGATGCTCCGGCAGGTGCCCCCGGCGCACGCTGGCGGTGCCGGGTCGGGAGGTCCGACCGGCGGGTCGAGCGGGGGTCGTCGTGGACGTGCTGACGGGGGTGCTGGCCGGGGTGCTGGCCGTGGCGGGGCTGACGGCGGGCGCGGGGGCGCTGATCGCCGGCGCGCTGGTCGGCGGGGTCGCCGGGGCCGGGCGCGACGAGGACCTGCTCGTCGCCCCGCGCGGCACCGGGTTCGGCGGCGCGACCCGCCTGGTGCTCGAGGCCGGGCGCGCCGGGCGCGCGCCGGTCGTGCACCTCGACGCGCACCGCGCCCGGGGCGCGGGCGGGCACCTCGCCGCCTGAACCGGCGCGCGGACCGCCGGGGCACCGGGCCCGGCCGGGCGCTCTAGCCCTCCAGCGCCGCCCAGCCGCGCGCCGGCAGGTGCACCCGCCCGCCCTCCAGGCGCCCGCTGCCGCAGGCGACGGTGCGCGCGCCGGCCGCGGGCAGCGCGGTGGGCGCGTCGTCGAGGTTCAGCGCGACGACGACCGCGCCGGAACCCGTCGCGGTGCGCAGCACCGCCTCGCGGTTGCGCAGGTGCACGACGTCGGTGTGCGCGCGCACCAGCCAGGGGTTGCGCCGGCGCAGCGCGATGAGCGCCCGGTGGGCGTGCAGCACCTCGCGCGCGGCCGGCGCCAGGGAACCCTCCTCCGGCGGGTGCTCCGGGAACTCCGGCCGCACGGCGTCGTCGCCGCCGAGGCGCTGCTCCTTCACACCGGTGGCGGCGAACTCGTCGCCGGCGTAGACGCTGGGCACGCCGGCGACGGTGAACAGCACCGCCAGGGCGTGCGGGACGAGGTCGGCGCCCACCGCCGAGGCGATGCGCGTGACGTCGTGGTTGCCCACGAACGTCGAGGGCGTGAACGTCGCCAGCAGCGCGACGTGGCGCTGCACCGCGTGCGCCAGCTCGAAGAGGTTGCGGTCGGCGATGCCGTGCCAGACGCCCTGCCACAGCTCGTACTGCGTCAGGGAGTCCACGGTGGAGGCGCGCACGATGCCCGCGGCGTCGCCGTGGATGACCTCGCCGGTGAACCAGGCGTGCGGGTGGGTGCGGCGCACCTCGGGCAGCACCCGCGCCCAGAACCCCGGCGGCACGGCGTAGGCGGCGTCGAGGCGCCAGCCGTCCGCGCCGCGGTCCAGCCAGTGCCGCACCACCCGCACCACCAGCTCGGCCACCTCGGGGGAGGAGTGGTCCAGCGCCACGAGCTGCTCGTGCCCCTCGAACACCTCCGCGCGCACCGGCTCGCCCGGGCGCCAGCCGGACCAGTCCACCCGGAACATCCCCGCCGTCGGCGCCGAGGGCCCCTCGGCCTCCAGGCGCCGGAACGCCGGGTGGGCGCGCCCGACGTGGTTGAACACCCCGTCCAGCAGCACGCGCAGCCCGCGCCCGTGCGCGGCGGCGACCAGGCGGTCGACGTCGTCCTCGTCGCCCAGGCGCGGGTCGACGCGGAAGTGGTCGACGGTGTCGTAGCCGTGCGTCTGGGAGGCGAACACCGGGCCCAGCGCCAGGCCGTTCAGGCCCAGGCGCACGACGTGGTCCAGCCAGCCCTCCACCCGCGGCAGGCGGTGCACCACCGGGCCGGTGCCGTCCTCGGGGCCGCCCTGCGCGCCCGGTCGCACCGGGGCGCCGGTGAAGCCCAGGGGGTACAGGTGCCACCAGATCACGTGGTCGGGCCAGGGCGTCACCGCCCCACCCTCGCGCACCGGCGCCCGCACCGCACCGGCGCCCGCGGTCACCGGGCGCACCGGGCGCACCGGGCGCACCGGGCGGGGACCGGTGTTAGCGTCGCGACCGTGGTCGACGCAGATCCCGCCCCGGGTACGGGGACCCCGCGCACCCGCCTCGTGCACGTCGGCCTCGGCGGCTGGGGCCGCGACTGGGAGCGCAACGCCCTGCCGCCGGTCGGCGAGGTCGAGCGCGTGGCGGTCGTCGACGCCCACGAGCCGTCGCTGCGCAGCGCGCAGGAGGAGCTGGGCCTGCCCGACGCGGCCTGCTTCACCTCCCTGGCCGAGGCGCTGGCCGCCGTGCCGGCGGACGGGGTGCTGGTGACCGCGCCCGTGCGCTCCCACGTGCCCGTGGCCCTGGAGGTCCTCGACGCGGGGCTGCACGTGCTGGTGGAGAAGCCGTTCGCGCCGAGCGTGGCCGAGGCCCGCACCGCCGTCGAGCGCGCCGAGCAGCGCGGCCTGGTGCTGCAGGTCAGCCAGAACTACCGCGCCTACCCGGCCCCGCGCGCGGTGCGCGAGCTGATCGCCGCCGGCGCGGTCGGGGACCTCTCCGTCGTCCACGTCGACTTCCGGCGCTGGGGCAACGACGCGCCGCCGGGCGGGAACCCGCACCACGCGTTCCCCCACCCGCTGCTCTTCGACATGGCGATCCACCACTTCGACCTGCTGCGGATGGTCACCGGCCGCGAGGCGGTGCGCGTGCACGCCACGGTCACCGACCCGCCGTGGAGCAGGTTCGAGCAGGAGGCCTCCGCGGTGCTGACGATCGAGATGAGCGGCGGGCTCGTCGCCGGCTACCGCGGCAGCTGGGTCAGCCGCGCCCCGCAGACCGCCTGGGACGGTGAGTGGAGCATCGAGGGCGAGCACGGCCGCATCGCGTTCACCGGCCGCGGCGAGGACGGCCCCGCCGACGACGTCGTCACCCTCAGCCGCGAGGGCGGCGCACCCGAGCGCGTCGACCTGCCGGTGCTGCCGCTCTGGGGCCGCTCGGCGGGGCTGCAGCAGTTCCACCGCGCCGTGCGGGGGGGACCGGCGCCCGAGGTCACCGGGCGCTCGAACCTGCCCAGCCTGGCGGTGTGCGAGGCCGCGGTCCGCTCGGTCGCCTCCGGGCGCACCGAGGACGTCGAGCAGTTCGAGGTTTCCGAGCGGTTCGAGCAGCCCCACCGGGGCGGGGGAGCGGGGCAGCCGTGAGCGGGGAGCGGGCGCTGCGCGCGCTGGTGTGGAACGAGGGCGTGCACGAGGCGAACCGCAACCCCCCGAGCATCGCCGAGCACTACCCCGACGGCATGCACGGCGCGATCGCCGCCGGGTTGCGCCGGCTGCTGCCGGGCGCGGAGGTCTCCACCGCCACCCTGGCCGACCCCGAGCACGGCCTGGGCGAGCAGGTGCTCGAGCGCACCGACGTGCTGCTGTGGTGGGGCCACGCCGCCCACGACGCCGTGGACGACGCCGTCGTCGAGCGCGTGGTCGAGCACGTCCTCGGCGGGATGGGGCTGCTCGTCCTGCACTCCGGGCACTTCTCGAAGGTGTTCCGCCGGCTGCTGGGCACGACCTGCTCGCTGGCGTGGCGCAACGAGGGCGAGCGCGAGCTGGTGTGGACGGTGAAACCCTCCCACCCCATCGCGCAGGGCGTGCCGAACCCCCTGGTCATCCCCGAGCAGGAGATGTACGGGGAGTTCTTCGACATCCCCGACCCCGACGACCTGGTGTTCATCAGCTCCTTCGCCGGCGGGGAGGTGTTCCGCTCGGGCGTGACGTTCACGCGCGGGCGCGGGCGCATCTTCTACTTCAGCCCCGGCGACCAGGACTACCCCGTCTACCAGCAGGCCGAGGTCCAGCAGGTCCTCGCCAACGGGGTGCGCTGGGCCGCGCCGGACGAGCCGCAGCGCCGCATGCCGCGGGTCAGCAACCCGCCGCGGGAGGGTTTCGCGCAGCGCTGACCCCGGCGGCGGGGGACCCGCCGTGCGGGCCCAGCGCGCCGAGGAACGCGCGGACGAACAGCGTCGCGCGCGCCCCGGCCCGCTCGGGGTCGTCGGGGCTCCCTGGGTCCTGCGGGCCGTCGCCGTCCAGCGCGGGGGAGCCGGCCGGGAGCAGGTGCACCTGCTCCAGCAGGGCAAGGCACACCCCGCGGCACCAGGCCGCATCGCTCGCGGTGACGTCGCCCGCGGCGCGCAGCCGTTCGACCAGCCGGTCGAGCAGGTCGAGGACGTCCTCGCCGGGGGAGTCGGACAGGCCCAGGGCGAACCGGTTGCCGACCTTGAGCTCGAAGACGCGCCGGGCCAGCCGCTCCAGCGCCGCGCGCGGCTCGTCGGTCAGCGCCGCGGACTCCTCGAACGCCTGCCGGTAGCGGGCGTCGAGCCGGGCACCCAGCGCCTCGAGCAGGGCGCCGCGGGTGCTGAAGCGGCGGTGGACCGTCGCGCGGGCCAGCCCGGCGGCGTCCGCGACGCGCTCGAGCGGGGCGCCGGGGTCCTCGGCGAGCACCGCCTCGGCGGCCTCGAGGATGCGCTCCGTGCTGCGCTCGGCGTCGGCGCGCAGCCGTCGGGTCCCCGTCACGGGGACCAGCCTAGCCGAAGAAGTGCGACACACTTGTCGCTCTTGACAGAAGTGCGACGACGGTGTTGCAGTTGTAGCTCCACCTCGGGAACCCCCGAGGACCGCACTCCCAGAAGGAGCCACCCGTGGACCTGCAGCTCACCGGCCGCCGCGTGCTCGTCACCGGCGCCAGCCGAGGCATCGGCCTCGAGGTCGTCCGCGCCGCCCTGGCGGAGGGCGCGCGCGTCGTCGCCACCGCCCGTCGCACCACCCCCGAGCTGGAGGCCACCGGCGCCACGTTCGTCGCCGCGGACCTGGCCACCGCCGACGGCCCGCGGCTCCTGCTCGAGGAGGTGCTCGAGCAGGACCCCCACCTCGACGTCCTGGTCAACAACGCCGGCGGCGGCAGCGCGGACCCCGGCTCCCTCGCCGACCCCGTCGACGGCGACGACGACACCTGGGCGGACACCCTCGCCCTGAACCTCCTCGCGGCCGTGCGCACCACTCGCGCCGCCCTGCCGGCGCTGCTGGCCGCGCGCGGGGCCGTCGTCAACGTCGGCTCCGACAGCGCACGCCGCTCCATGGCCGCCCCGCTGCCCTACACCGCCGCCAAGGCCGCGCTCGCCGCGTTCTCCCGCGGCCTGGCCGAGAAGGTCGGCCCGCGCGGCGTCCGGGTGAACACCGTCAGCCCCGGCGGCACCCGCACCCCGCTGCTGGTGGGACCGGACGGCTTCGGCGCGCAGCTGGCCGGCGCCCTGGGCGTCGACCACGACGCGCTGGTGGCCGGCATGGCGCAGCAGAACGGGATGCTCACCGGCGAGCTCGTCGACCCCGCCGAGATCGCCCGCACTGTCCTGCTGCTGGCCTCGCCGGCCATGCCCAGCGCCATCGGGCAGAACTGGGCCGTGGACGCGGGTTCGGTGAAGGTGGCCTGAGGACCGCACCGCGCGCAGCCGCCCGCACGGGGCCGGGGCGTCAGGCGGCGCGCGCCACCGCCGCGAGCGCCTGGGCGAGCGTGGGCACCCCGCGCGAGCGGAACACCTCGGCGCCGTCGTCGGTGCGCACCACGACCGTGGGGGTGCCGGTCACGCCGGCGGCCCGCGCGCGCTCCACGTCCCCCGCGACGTCGACCTCCTCGAGCTGGGCGGCGGGCACGAGGCGCTCGACCTCGGTGAGCACCGCCCGGGCGCCGCGGCACGGCCCGCAGAAGGCGGAGGTGAACAGTTCGACGAGCACGCCCGTCCCAACGCCGCGCACCTCCGCACGCTTCCGCGCGGGCCGCTCGAGAGGACCCGCCTCAGGACGGCGGGCTCGCGCGGTGGGCGGTGGCCGGGTCCGGCTGCAGCAGCGGCGCCAGGCGCTCCCAGCGCTCGATCTCGCAGCCGTCGGTGCGCGAGAACGTCGCCGAGACCTCCCGCCCGGCCCAGGTGCCGGTGACCGTGGCGCGCTGCGGGCCGCCGTAGACCTGCGTGCACGCGCGGTCGGGCGGCACGGGCGCGAACGGGTCCGGCGCGGCGGCGATCGCCGCGCAGGCGCCCGCGGCGTCGGGGTGGTCACCGCCCGGGGTGCCGTCGGGGGCGCAGGTCAGCGTCCAGGTGCGCACCGCGCCGCCGTCGTCCACCTCCACCCGCAGGGAACCGCCCACCTGCGGGCGGGCACCCGTCAGCGCGCCCGGGGTCGGGCCCCGGGGCGTGGTCGAGGCGGTGGGCACCGCCGCGCCGCTGCCGTCGTCGCTCGAACCGCTCACCGCTGGCCCTCCCGCCCGCTGCTGCCCGCACGCCGGGGCGCCGGCGAGCACGAGGGCGGCCAGCAGGGCCGGGAGCACCGCGAGCCGCGCGCGCCGCCGCGCCGTGCCGGTCATCCTCGTCCCCCTCCCCGCCGGGCACCACCCCCGCCGCCGTCCGGGGTCCGACGCGGTGGGCCGGATCCGGGTTCCCGCCCGGCGTTGTCGCCGCGCGGCGGTCCTGGCACGATCCTGCGGCTGTCCGGAACCCTGGAGGAACCGTGCCCACCCCCACCCGGGAGACCCCCGGCGACGTCCTGGCCGCCGAGCAGCGCCACCTCGAGCGCGCCCGCGCCGAGCTGGTGCGCATGCGCGAGCACGCGCTGTCCCTGACCGCCGACGGCGGCGACCCGATCGCCGACGCCGCGATCGCGCTGGCGCTGCACCGGCGCGCCGCCGCCCTCGTCGACGACCCGGCCACCGCCCTGTTCTTCGGCCGCACCGACCACGACTCCGGCGAGGTGCTGCACATCGGCCGCCGCCACGTCACCGACGCCGCCGGCGACCCCCTCGTCGTCGACTGGCGCGCCGACGTCTCGCGCGCCTTCTACCGGGCCAGCCGCGCCGAGCGCGGCGACGTGCGGCTGCGCCGCCGCTTCGGCGTCGAGCACGGCCGGCTGACCGCCCACGAGGACGAGCACCTGGCCGAGCCGGACGGGTACCCCGACGCCGACGCCGCCGGCGAGGACGGGCGCGCCTCGGCGATCCTGGCCCGCGAGATCGAGCGGCCCCGCTCCGGGCCGATGCGCGACATCGTCGCGACCATCCAGCCCGAGCAGGACGCGCTCGTGCGCGCCGACGCCTCCACCACCGTGTGCGTGCAGGGCGCGCCGGGCACCGGCAAGACCGCCGTGGGCCTGCACCGCGCCGCGTGGCTGCTCTACGCGCACCGCGAGCGCCTGACCCGCCAGGGCGTGCTCGTCGTCGGGCCCAACCGCGCCTTCCTGCAGCACGTCGGCGCGGTGCTGCCGGCGCTGGGGGAGGTGCGGGTGGAGCAGACCACCGTGGAGGAGCTGGTGACCTCCCCCGGCGGCGGCCGGAAGGACGTCCTGGTGCGCGCCACCGAGCCGGCCGCGCTCGCCACCCTCAAGGGCGACGCGCGGATGGCGCAGGTCGTGCGCCGCGCCGTGTGGGCGGCGGTGGCCGACCCCGCCGACGCCCTGGACGGCGGCGCGTTCGTCCTGCCGCGCGGCTCGCGCCGCTGGCGCGTGCCCGGCTACCGGGTGCGCGAGCTGCTCGACGAGCTCGCCGGCCGCGGCGTGCGCTACGGCGCCGCCCGCGCGCTGCTGCCGCAGCGCCTGGCCCACGCCGTGCTGGAGCTGTTCGAGGCCGCCGGCGACTCCCCGGACGACGCGGTGCAGGACGCGGTGGCCCGCAGCGCCGACGTCAAGCGGGCCGTAAACCGGCTGCTGCCCGCCCAGGACCCCGCGAAGGTCCTGCACCGGCTGCTCTCGGACGCGGGCTTCCTGCGCGCCTGCTCCGAGGGCGTCCTCGACGACGCCGAGCGCGCGCTGCTGCTGTGGGAGCGCTCCCCGCGCAGCGCCGGCGCGGCGCGCTGGACGCCGGCCGACGCCGTCCTGCTCGACGAGGTCGCCGACCAGCTGACCCGCACCCCCTCGCGCGCCCACGTCGTGCTCGACGAGGCGCAGGACCTCTCCGCCATGCAGCTGCGCGCGGTGGGGCGGCGCTGCACCACCGGCGCCGCCACCGTCCTGGGCGACCTCGCGCAGGGCACCACCCCGTGGTCGGCGCGCTCGTGGCCGCAGGTGCTCGAGCACCTGGGCAAGCCCGGCGGGCACCTGGAGGTCCTCGAGCGCGGCTTCCGGGTGCCCTCGGCGGTGCTCGACTACGCCACCCGGCTGCTGCCGGCCATCGCCCCCGAGCTGGGCGTGCCGCGCTCGGTGCGCCCCGACCCCGGGCTGCTGGAGGTCCTGGCCGTCGCCGGCGGGGCGACCGAGCGCGCCGCCGCCGTCGTCGCCGGCCTGCTGGAGCAGGAGGGCTCGATCGGCCTGGTCGTCGCCGACGCCGCCGTCGAGGCCGCCGCGCGCGCCCTGGCCGCCGCCGGCGTGGGCGCCACCCGCCTGGACGCCCCGGACGCCCCGGACGGGCGCGACGGCGGCGCGCCGCCCGAGCGGGTCTCCCTGGTGCCTGCGGGCCTGGTCAAGGGCCTGGAGTTCGACCGCGTCGTCGTGCTGGAGCCGGCCGACCTCGTCGACGGCGAGCCCGACGAGCGCACCGGGCTGCGCCGGCTGTACGTGGCCCTGACCCGCGCGGTCTCCGCCCTCGTCGTCGTGCACGCCCGGCCGCTGCCCGCGGCGCTGCGCTGAGCCGTAGGCTCGCGGGCATGCCCGACGCTCCCGCCGTCCCCTCCGTCGACGCCGCCGCCGTCCCCGCCGACGCCACCCTCCTCGACGTGCGCGAGGACGACGAGTGGGCCGCCGGGCACGCCGAGGGCGCCGTGCACATCCCCATGGGGCAGGTGCCCCAGCGCCTGTCGGAGCTGCCCGAGGGCGAGCTGCACGTGGTCTGCCGCGCCGGCGGGCGCTCGATGCGCGTGGCGCAGTGGCTGGCGCACAACGGCTACGACGTGGTCAACGTCGACGGCGGCATGGGCGCGTGGGCGGACGCCGGGCGCCCGATGGTCTCCGAGAGCGGCGCCGAGCCCTTCGTGCGCTGAGCCCTTCGTGCGCTGAGCGCCCCGGGCGCGTCCGGGGCCGGGGCGCTCAGGAGGCCTCGGCCACCGGCCCGTCGTGCCGGGCGTACCCGTCGTGCCGGGCGTGCCGGGCGTGCCGGGCGTGCCGGGCGTAGCCCTCCACGCTCAGCATCGGCGGGCGCTCGGAGACGTCGAGGGCGTGCGTGACCGGCGCGTAGCGCCCGTAGCCGTCGCGGGCGAACTGGGTGATGCTCGCCGGCCCGTCCCCGCCGCCCAGGGCGCGCTCGTGCACGACGCGGGTGATCTGCGCGGCCATGCGGCCCAGCGCGGCGGTGTCCTGGTGGCCGTGGCGGCGCCGGCCGAGGTCGACCTGCGCGATGGCGGGCAGCCCGCGCAGGCGCAGGGTGTCGATGAGCAGGGCGATCTCCACGCCGTAGCCGCTGCGGAAGGGCAGCGCCTCCAGCAGGCGCCGGCGCCCGGCGTACTCCCCGGCCAGCGGCTGCACGACCCCGGCCAGCTCGGGGAACCACAGGCCCAGCAGGGGGCGGGCGACCAGCTCGGTCACGCGCCCGCCGGAGGTGCCCCCGGAGCCCTGCAGCGGCCGGTCGTAGCAGCCCTTGACCAGCTCCACGGCCGGGTCGGCCAGCAGCGGGCCCAGCAGGCCCGTGACCAGCTGCGGCTGCGGGTCCACCAGGTCGGCGTCGACGAACACCAGCACGTCGCCGTCGGTGACCGCCAGCGACTTCCACAGCACCTCGCCCTTGCCCGGGCGCGAGCCCTGCTCGGGCAGCACGTCGTCGCGGTGGTGCACCACCGCCCCGGCGCGCCGGGCGGCGCCCGCGGTGCCGTCGGTGGAGCCGGAGTCCATGACGACGACCTCGTCCACCAGGCCGGTCTCGTCGGCCAGGCGCCGCACCATGCGCACCACGCCGCCGACGGTGGCCTCCTCGTCCAGCGCGGGCAGCACCACGCTGACGCGGGTGGCGCGCTTGTCGGCGCGCAGCCGCTCCAGGGGCCAGTCGCGCGCGCGGGAGGTCGAGCGGTCGAACCACGCCTGCACGGGCAGGTCCACCCGGCACCTCCGGTCCTGTGCGGTGGTCGGGGACGACTCCTGTCCAGCACCGTCGCACGTCCCGGCGCGCGCGCACAGGCGCCCGCGCAGGAGTTCACGCGGCCGTCACACGGCGGGTCGCTGCTGGGCCGGGCGGGTGGACGGGCGCACCCTGGAGGGGGAGCGGCGGGGAGCTGGGCCGGCCGGGAGGTTTGGCCGCCGCCATGCTCGGGTACCTACGGAGCCGTCAAGCAGGCGGCAGGTCAGGAGGACGGATGCCGACGGGGGCTGGCCCTGTGCCGGCGACGCACTGGGCGTCGTTCGAGCACGACGCCGCATCTGTCCCGAGGGCCAGGCGGGTGGTCCGCTCCGTGCTGGACGGCGCCGGGCTCGACGCGGACTCCACGGCCGAGATCGAGATCGTCCTCTCGGAGATCGTGGGCAACTCGGTGCGCCACGCGCGCCCGCTGGGCGACGGCGGCATCCACGTGCAGTGCCTGGTCACCCGCGACGGCGGCGCCCACGTGGAGATCGCGGTGACCGACGGCGGCGCCCCCGGGCGCGCCGTGCGCCCCCGCGCGGTCGACGAGGCGGCCACCTCCGGGCGGGGCCTGTGCATCGTGGCGGGCCTGGCCGACGAGTGGGGCGTGGTGGAGAACGTCGACGACCTCAGCCGCACGGTGTGGGCCTCCTTCGGCGGGCCCACCCGCCTGCACCCGCACTGACGCCGCACCCGCACCCGCACCGGGGCCGCAGCCGCACCGACGCCGCACCCGCGCTGAGGCGCCCGCCGGCGCGCCGGTCACGGCGTGATCGCGCAGGCGTCACGGACAGCCACGGCCGGCAGACGCGCGGTCGCGGCGGGGGGTAGCCTCCCGCTGCTGCCGAAGACGTCGGCGCCGCACGACGAAGGAGGCCCGGTGGAGGTCTCGGCACTGGCAGCTGCACCCACCGCTGCGCGCGCCGGCCGCGCGCCCGGGCTCGACCTGCACGAGCTGCGCCTGCTGGAGCGCACCACGACCCGCCTGGCCGCGGCCCTGACGGTGCGCGCCGCGGTCGACGTCACCCTCGCCGCCGTCCAGGAGGCCCTGGGCGCCACCTCCTGCACCGTCTTCCTCCTCGAGGACGGCCCGCCCGGCCCCGGCGGCGCCCCCGGCGCGGTGCTGGTGCCCGCCGGCGACGGGGTGCTCGGCGCCGCCACCGCGCCACCCCCGCGCCTGGCCCTGGACGACCCCGCGCCCAGCGCCGAGGCCGCCCGCACCCGCCGGCCGGTGCTGCTGCGCTCGCCCGAGGAGCTCAGCGCTCGCTTCGACCACGCCCCCAGCGCGCGCCTGGTCGCCGCCGGGGAGCGCTCCTGGGCGGTGGTGCCGATGCTCACCGACGCCGGCCTGATCGGCGTGCTGCGCCTGGGGCTGCCGCGCGAGGGCTCCCTGGACGAGACGCAGCTGCTGCTGGCGGCCACCCTGGCCTCGCAGTGCGCCTGCGCGGTGGAGCGCGCCCGCCTGCTCGACGCCGCGCGCGCGGCCGCCGGCGAGGCGCGCCGCGCCGAGCACCGCTACCGCACCCTGGCCGCCGCCGGGCGCCTGGACCTGTTCACCGCCGGCGCCGGCGGCCTGGGCAGCGACCTGCCCGGCTGGCGGGGGCTGACCGGCCGCGACGGCGACCTGCGCGGCACCGGCTGGTGCGCCGACGTGCACCCCGAGGACCTGCCCGCGGTGCTGGCCGAGGCCGCCGCCGCCGCTCGCGAGGGGCGCGCCGGCACGGCCCGGCTGCGCCTGCGCACCCCCGCCGGCTGGCGCTGGGTCTCGGCCACCGCCCAGCCGGTGCGCGCCGACCCCGACGAGCCCGGCGCACCGGTGCTGGAGTGGGTCGGCGCCCTCGACGACGTCGACGAGCGCGTGCGCGCGGCCCGCCGCGCCCGCGGCCTGCAGCTGCTGACCGCGGCGCTGTCCACCGCCACCACCCGCGCCGGCGTCGTCGACGCCGTCCTGGGCGCCTGCTCCGCGCTGCCGGGCACGGCGCGCGCCAGCCTGACGCTGGTGGAGGAGGGCCGCGGCCCCGGCGGGGTGGTGGCCGTGCACCGCCTGCTGCGCGGTGGCCGGCGCGAGCACCTGGTGCGCGCGGACCTGCGCTCCGGGGACCTGGCGCGCGACGTGGAGGCCTGCGCCGCCGCCGGCGGCTGGTACCCCTGCGGCCCCGGCGACGCCGACGAGCTGCCCGCGTGGGTGCGCCCCGTCTACCTCGAGGCCCTCGCCGACGGCGACGCGGCGTGGGCGGTGCTGCCCCTGGCGACGCGCCGGCACCGCCTGGGCGGGCTGGTGATCGGCTCCACCGAGTCCACCGTGCCCGACCAGGACGAGCGCTCCTTCCTGCTGGCCCTGGCGCGGCAGGTGGCCGACGCGCTGGAGCGCGTGGACCTGCTCGAGCGGGAGCTGAGCACCGCGCGGGTGCTGCAGCAGGCCCTGCGGCCCGGCCCGCTGGCGCGGGTGCCGTGGCTGCGCGCGCACCGCGCCACCACGACCAGCGCCGGCGAGCACGTGGGCGGCGACTGGGCCGAGGTCGTCGTCGTCGACGCCGACCGCGTCGCGGTGGTGCTCGGCGACGTCATGGGCCGCGGGGCGCGCGCGGCCACCGTCATGGGCGTGGTGCGCGCCCAGGTGCGCGCCCTGGCGCTGGTCGACCCGCACCCGGCGGCCGTGCTGCGCGGGCTGGACGCCGCCGCCGACGCCGCCGGCGGGGAGGACATCGTCACCCTCGCCTACGTGCTGCTCCGCCGGGACGGCTCGGCCCTGGCCGCCCTGGCCGGGCACCCCCCGCCGCTGCTGCGCGGCGCGCGCGGCGCGCGCTACCTCGACCTGCCCGCCGGCCCGCCGGTCGGCGCCGTCCTGGCCGGCGGCGGTGACGACGGTGACGGTGACGGTGACGACAGCGGCGGCGGCCCCCGGGCGCGCGCGCAGGTGCGCGCGCTGCGCCTGGAACCCGGCGAGGACCTCGTGCTCTTCTCCGACGGCCTGGTCGAGACCCGCGCGCGCAGCCTGGAGGACGGGCTGGAGCAGGCCCGCGCGCACCTGGACGGCCCCGGCGGCGCGCCGCTGCCCGAGCTCGTCGACGGCCTGGTCGCGACCCTGGGCGGGGGCGTGCCGGTGGACGACGACGTGACCGTCCTGGCGGTGCGCCGGGACGGCGCGGCGGTGCTCTAGCCTCGCCAGCGTGCCGCCCGCGCTGCCGTCCCCGACCGTCGCCGTCGTCGTGCCGGCCAAGGACGAGGCCGAGCGCATCGGCGCCACCGTCACCGCGCTGCTGGCGATGCCGGTGGCCGACCTCGTCGTCGTCGTCGACGACGGCTCCGCCGACGGCACCGCCCGCCTGGCCCGCGAGGCCGGTGCGCTCGTCGTGGCGCACGAGCGCAACCGCGGCAAGGCCGCGGCCGTGCGCACCGGCGCGCGCGCCGTCGCCGCCCGCGAGGCCGCCGCGCCGCGGGCGGGCACCGGCCCGCGCCCGCTGCTCCTCGTCGACGCCGACCTCGGCGCCACCGCCGCGGCCACCGAGCCGCTGACCGCGCCCGTGCTGGCCGGCGAGGCCGACATGGCGATCGCGGTGCTGCCGCGGCAGTCCAGCCCCGGCGGCGGGCGCGGCCTGGTGGTGGGCCTGGCCCGGCGCGGCACCCTGGCGGCGGTGGGCTGGGCGCCGCAGCAGCCGCTGTCGGGGATGCGCTGCCTGAGCCGGGAGGCGTTCGAGGCGGCGCAGCCGCTGGCGCGCGGCTGGGGGGTCGAGACGGCCCTGACGATCGACCTGCTGCGCTCGGGGCACCGGGTGGTGGAGGTGCCGTGCGCGCTGCAGCACCGCGTCACCGGCACCGACCTGCGCGGTCAGCTGCACCGCGCCGCGCAGTACCGCGACGTCGCGCTGGCCCTGCTGCGCCGCCGCGCCACCACCGCCTGGGTGCGCGCCCGCCGCTCCGGTGCCTGAGGCGGCGCGCCGCGCGCCCGGGCTCGCGCCCACCCTCGCCGGGGCCGGCACCGCACTCGCCCTGCTGTCCTGGCTGGCCGTGGCGGTGGCCGGTCCCTCCGCGGCGGTGCCCGCGCTGGGCGCGGGCGCGCCGCCGCTGGACCTGGGCCTGCGCCCCTCCTCCGCGCTGGTCAGCGCCCTGCTGGCCGTCTCCGTCCTGGCCGCCGGCACGGCCCTGGTCGCCGGGCTGAACGCCGTCGCGCGCGGCTGGCGCCCGCACCGGCTGCTGCTGCTGGCCGCCGCCGGGGCCGTGCTCGCCGCGCTGGTGCCGCCGGTGGGCTCGGCCGACCACCTCAGCTACGCCGCCTACGGGCGCATCGCCGCCCTGGGCGCCGACCCGTACGTGCAGGCGCCCGACGCCTTCGCCGGCGGCACCGACCCGGTGGCCTCGGCGGTGCGCGACCCGTGGCGCTCGACGACGTCGGTGTACGGGCCGGTGCTGACCGCGGTGCACGCGCTGACGTCCCTGGCCGGGGGCACCTCGGTGCGCGCGACGGTGTGGGCCGGTCAGCTGGTGCTGCTGGCGGCGTGGGCGCTGGCGGGCGCCGGCCTGCACCGGGGCCTGCGCGCCGACCCGGCGCTGCGCGCCCGCGCGCACGTGCTGTGGACGGCGAACCCGCTGCTGCTGACGGTCGGGCTCGGCGGCGCGCACGCCGACGTCCTGGCCGGGGCGGCGGTGGTGGGCGTGCTGCTGCTGGCCCCGCGCCGGCCGTTCGCGGCGGGCCTGGTGCTGGCGGTGGCCGCGGGCGCGAAGCTGCCCTACGGCGCGGTCGGCGCCGGGCTGCTGGTGGCGTGGCTGGGTGCGCGCCGGGCCGCGCACCGCGCCGGACCACCCGGGGCGCCGGGGGCGCCGGGGGCGCCCGGGCTCGGCTGGCTGCTGCGCGGGGCGGCCGGGGCGCTGCTGGTGCTGGTGCCCGCCCACGCCTGGGCCGGGGCGCACGCCTACGACCAGGCGAGCCGCGCCAGCCGCTTCGTCTCCCTGGCGACGGTGTGGCGCCCGCTGGTGGACGCCGGCCTGCCGCGCTCGGTGCTGCTGCCCGGCACGCTGGTGCTCATGGCGCTGGTGGCGCTGGTGTGGTGGCCGCTGCTGGTGGGCCGCGCGGGCCCCCCCGGCGCGGACCCGGGGGGCGCGGGGGAGCTGCGCCGCCGCGCGGGCGGGGTGGCGGCCGTGCTCGCGCTGGGCTACCTGCTGGCCGCCCCCTACGCGCTGCCCTGGTACGACCTGCTGCTGTGGGGGCCGCTGGCGCTGGCGGTCCCCGCCGCGGCGGCCGGCGGGTGGCTGGAGCGCGTCCTGGCGCTGCGGCTGACGCTGCTGGCGCTGGCGTACGTGCCGGGCCTGGTGGACGGGATGTCCCCGGCGGTGCAGGCGCTGACGCTGGGCTACCGCCGCGAGGTGGGCCCGTGGGTGTCGTGGGCGGCGCTGCTGGCCGTGCTCGCGCTGGGGGTGGCCGCCCGCCGGGGCTCCCGCGAGGTGTAGCACGCGGGCTGCAGTCGTCACGTGAAGACCATCAGCGTGCGGGAGCTGCGCAACGACTCCGGCAGGGTGCTGCGGGAGGTCGAGGCCGGGGAGAGCTTCACCATCACCTCCAACGGCCGTCCGGTGGCGGACATCAGCGCGCACCGGCCCACCCGCCCGCGGGGTGTCCCGCTGGGGCAGGCTCTGGGGGCGCTCTCCCGCACGGGCCCGCACGACGCCGAGGCGTTCCGTCGGGACGTGCAGGAGCGGATGGACGACGACGAGCCGGTCGACCCCTACGAGCGGTGGGACCGCCAGCGCGCCGAGCAGGAGCAGCAGCGCTCGCGGACCGGTCGCGGCTGACGTCGTGCAGCGCAGCCGGGTCGTCCGGTGACCGAGTACCTGCTGGACACCGACGCCGTCCTCACCCTGTTCTCCCCTCCGCCGGGCGCCGCCGTCCGGATCCCCCTCGACGAGCCGTCGTACGTGTCCACCCTCACCGAGACGGAGCTGCGCTTCGGCTTCCAGCTCGTGGCGGGTGATCCCGTGAGGTCGACGCAGCGGCTGAACCAGCTCACCCGGCTGCTCTCGACGTGGTCGCCGTTGCCGGTCGACGGCACCGTCCAGCAGGCGTACACGCTGGTGGCCCGAGCGGCGCTGGACGCCGGGCAGCAGCCGAGGCGTCGGCAGCTCGACCTCCTCATCGCGGCCACCGCCCTGGCGCACGGCATGACGCTGGTCACCGACGACCGTCGGCTGGCCACCGCCGTGTCCTCGGTGGTGCCGGTCGCACGGCTCCTGTGACGCGGCGGGTGCGACGATGGGACACGCCATGGCCACCACCCCCGCCCCCGCCGCCCTCGCCGGCGAGTCCGACGAGCTGCTGGAGACCTCCGCCCGCTCCCGCCTGACCGAGCGCCTGCCCGCCCGCGGCAGCGCGGCCGCCGACGACCCCGACGCCGTCTACGAGGCGTTCGCCGGGTGGGTCGCCGAGGGCGGCATCGAGCTGTACCCGGCGCAGCAGGAGGCCCTCATCGAGGTGGTCTCCGGCTCCAACGTCGTCCTGGCCACCCCCACCGGCTCGGGCAAGTCGCTCGTGGCCGCCGGCGCGCACGCCGCGGCCCTGACCGCCGGGGTGCGCTCCTTCTACACCGCGCCGCTGAAGGCGCTGGTGAGCGAGAAGTTCTTCGCGCTGGTGGAGACGTTCGGGGCGGAGAACGTCGGCATGATGACCGGCGACGCCTCGGTGAACCCCGGTGCGCCGATCGTGTGCTGCACCGCGGAGGTGCTGGCGAACGTGGCGCTGCGCTCGGGCGCGTTCGCCGACGTCGGCCAGGTCGTCATGGACGAGTTCCACTTCTACGCCGACCCCGACCGCGGGTGGGCGTGGCAGGTGCCGCTCATCGAGCTGCCGCAGGCGCAGTTCCTGCTGATGTCGGCGACCCTCGGCGACGTCGAGTGGCTGCGCGAGGACCTCACCCGCCGCACCGGCCGCGCCACCGCCGTCGTCACCTCCGTGGAGCGGCCCGTGCCGCTGCACCACTCGTGGGCGACCACGCCGCTGCAGGAGACGGTCGAGGAGCTGCTGAGCACCGACCGGGCGCCGGTGTACGTCGTGCACGCCACCCAGGCCGCCGCGGTGGAGCAGGCGCAGTCGCTGACCAGCGCGAAGGTCGCCACCCGCGAGCAGCGCGACGCCGTCGCCGAGGCGATCGGCGGGTTCCGCTTCGCGCCCGGCTTCGGCAAGGTCCTCAACCGGCTGCTGCGCATGGGCGTGGGCGTGCACCACGCCGGGATGCTGCCGAAGTACCGCCGCCTGGTGGAGACCCTGGCCCAGGCCGGGCTGCTGCGCGTGGTCTGCGGCACCGACACCCTGGGCGTGGGCATCAACGTGCCCATCCGCACGGTCCTCTTCGCCGGGCTGACGAAGTTCGACGGCCGGCGCACCCGCCACTACCGCGCCCGGGAGTTCCACCAGATCGCCGGCCGCGCCGGCCGCGCCGGCTTCGACACCGCCGGCACCGTCGTGGTGCAGGCGCCCGAGCACGAGGTGGAGAACGCCCGCCGCGTCGCCAAGGCCGGCGACGACCCGAAGAAGGCCAAGCGGGTGCAGCGGGTCAAGGCCCCCGAGGGGTTCGTCTCCTGGTCGGAGGCGACGATGCGCAAGCTCATCGACGCCCAGCCCGAGCAGCTGACCTCGCACTTCCGCGTCACCACCTCGATGCTGCTGAACCTCCTGCAGCGCCCGGGGAACCCGGTGGAGGCCGCGCGCCACCTGCTGCTGGACAACCACGAGCCGCGCAAGCGGCAGCTGCAGCACGTGCGCCGCGCGGTGGAGCTGTTCCGCGCGCTGCTGGACGCGGGCGTGGTGGAGAAGCTGCCCGCCCCGCTGCCCGACGGCCGGCAGGTGCGCCTGGTCGGGGACCTGCAGCTGGACTTCGCGCTGAACCAGCCGCTGTCGCCGTTCGCGCTGGCCGTGGTCGACGACCTGCTGGACCGCACCTCGCCCACGTACGCCCTCGACGTGGTCTCCGCCATCGAGTCCACCCTGGACGAGCCGATGAAGGTGCTGCTGGCGCAGCAGTCCAAGGCCAAGGGCGAGGCGGTGGCGCGCATGAAGGCCGACGGGCTGGAGTACGAGGAGCGCGTGGCGCAGCTGGAGGACGTCACCTGGCCCAAGCCGCTGGAGGAGCAGCTGCGCGCGGCGTACGAGACGTACCGCAGCGGCAACCCGTGGGTCTCCGACTACGAGGTGCGCCCGAAGTCGGTGGTGCGCGACATGTTCGAGCGGGCCATGACGTTCAGCGACTTCGTCGCGTTCTACCAGCTCGGCCGCTCCGAGGGCCTGGTGCTGCGCTACCTCTCCGACGCCTACAAGGCGCTGCGCCAGACGGTGCCGGAGGACGCGCGCACCGAGGAGCTCACCGACGTCGTGGAGTGGCTGGGCGAGGTGGTGCGCCAGACCGACTCCAGCCTGCTGGCCGAGTGGGAGAAGCTGCGCGCCGGCGACGACGGCGGGGACGTGGTGGCGGCCGTCGCGCCGGTGGAGGACGAGGCGCCGCCGGTGACGGCCAACGCCCGCGCGTTCCGGGTGCTGGTGCGCAACGCCGTCTTCCGCTTCGTGGAGCTCGCCGCCCTGGACCGGCCCGAGGAGCTGGCGCGGCTGGACGGCTCGCCCGACGAGGACACCTGGGCCGACCAGCTCGACGCCTACTACGAGCAGCACGACGCGATCGGTACCGGCCCGGACGCGCGCGGCCCGCACCTGCTGCAGGTCGACGACGGCTCCGGCCCGCACCCGAAGGGCTCGCCGCGGCGCTGGTACGTGCGCCAGGTCGTCGACGACCCCGCCGGCGACCGCGACTGGGCGGTGGTGGCCGAGGTGGACCTCGACGCCTCCGACGAGGCCGGTGCCGCGGTGCTGCGGGTGGCCGGGCTGCTGCGGATGTGAGGCGCCGCCACGCCGGCGCCCGGGGCCGGTTCACGCCGTGGTGCGGCCGGTCCCCGACGGTGCGGGCTCCTCGGTGGTGCGGGAGCCGGTGAGGGACAGCGAGCCGGCTGTCGCGATCACCCCCACCAGGACGGCGAGGACCAGGTAGGTGATCCTTTCGCCCGCGAAGTAGGACCGTACGAGGTCGGCGCTCCACGCACCCGCCGGCAGGGTCCTGGTGACCAGGGCCGCGACGAGGGTGCCCACGACGGCCGTGCCGAGGCTGGTGCCGATCTCCTGGGCGGTGTCGTTCAGGGCGGCGCCGGTGGAGGTCCGGTTCGCGGGCACGGCCTGGACGAGGGCGACGGCGCAGGTCGTCACGATCGTCCGCAGCCCGACCGTGAGCACGACCACCGCGGCGGCGATCGCGGCGTAGCCGTGCTCCACCGCCCAGGCCGCGCCGAGCAGCGAGCCCACCAGGAGCGCGGTGCCGACGAGGCAGGCCCTGCGGTGGCCCAGGCGGGCGGTGAGCCGCTCGGCGAGCGGGGTCGCCGCGACCATCGTGACGATCAGGGGCAGGTTCGCGAGGCCGGCGCGCACCGGGCTCCAGCCGTACGCGTACTGGAAGTGCAGGGTCAGCCCGAACAGGACGCCGGCCAGCGCGACCGAGGCCCCCAGCTGCGTGGTGGCCGCGCCCCGTGCGGGTCCGGCGCGGAAGAGCGCGAGGTCGACCACGGGCGAGGCCGTGCGGCGCTCGCGCCGGACGAAGCCGCCGACGGCGGCGACGGTGCCGGCGGCGCAGGCGAGCGTGAGGGGTGCGAGCCAGCCGTGCTCGACGCCGCTGGTGAGGGTGAGGCAGCCGAGCCCGACCGCGGCGACGGTGAGGACCGTGCCGGGCAGGTCGAGCGGTTCGGCGGTCAGGTCCGCGGGCCGGTCGGCCGGCACGCCGGCGCGGACGCCGATCCAGGCGACGAGCGCGACGGGTGCATTGAGGACGAGCAGCCACTGCCAGTCGGCGCGGCTCAGGACCGTCCCGCCCAGCAGGGGGCCCAGGACGAGCCCGGACATGCCGACGACCACCACCACCGTGATCGAGCGTGCCCGCAGCCGCTCGTCGTCGAAGAGCCGGAAGATCAACGACATCGTGACGGGCGCCATCGCCGCTGCGGCGCACCCGAGCGCCGCGCGCAGGGTGATGAGCTGACCGGTGCCGGTGACGAGGACGACGGACAGGCTGATCACGCCGAAGGCCGCGAGGCCGGTCAGCAGGACGCGGCGGCGGCCGAAGCGGTCGGCGGCCGAACCGGCGGCCAGCAGCAGTCCGCCGAAGGTGAGGGAGTAGGCGCCCGTCACCCACTGCAGCCCCGTCGTCCCGCTGTGGAGCGATCGGCCGATCGTGGGCAGCGCGACCTGGAGCAGGGTGTTGTCGACCATCTCGACGAAGAAGGCCAGGCAGAGCGCGGTCAGCGGGACCGCCGCGGCGCGCAGGGAGGCGTACGTCGGGGGAGCGGCGGGCGTGGTCGTCGGTGCGGTCATCGGGCACCTCTCATCGAACAGCGTATGATTATCGAACGCTGTACGTTTATCGGACAGCGTTCGAGACCATAGAACGGCGTTCGGTAAGGTGCAAGGCGTGTCTGCGGATCGATCGACGGCGACCGGGCGCCCCGGCGCGCCGCCAGCACGCCCCCGGGGCCGCCGGCGGGCGTCGCACTCGCTGGACGCGGTGCTGGGCGAGGCCATCGCCATCCTCGACGAGGCCGGAGAACCGGCGCTGACCTTCCGGGCCCTCGCCGCCCGGCTCGGCGGCGGCGTGGCGAGCATCTACTGGTACGTCAGCAGCCGCGACGAGCTGCTCGAGCGGGCGACCGAGGAGGTGATGGGCCGCGTCCTGGCCGACAGCGAGCCGCTCACCCGCGGGCCGGACCCGGTGGACAACGTGCGCGCCCTCGCCCTCGCCCTGTTCGACGAGTTCGTCCGCCGGCCGTGGTTCGGGTTGTTCATGCTCCGCGACCGCGGGATGCGGCCCAACTCGATGGCCATGTTCGACCGGGTGGGCCAGCAGCTCATGGAGCTCGAGCTGACGCCCCGGCAACGCTTCCACGCGGTGTCGTCGATCATCAGCTACGTCATCGGGGTGGCCGTCGACCTCGCGCAGCCGCCGCCGCGGGAGTTCCTGGAGAGCGGGATGGACCGCGGGGAGTTCCTGGCGACGTACGCCGACCGCTGGCGGGCCCTCGACCCGGACGAGCACCCCTTCGCGCACCAGGTCGCCGACGAGATGGCCGCGCACGACGACCTCGACGTGTTCCGCTCCGGGCTCGACCTGCTGCTGGCCGGGCTGCGCCTGCAGGCCGGTCTGGGCCCGGCACCGTGACCGCGCGGCGTGGGCGCCGGTGCCCGCCGGGCGCTGGGGCGCGCACGGCGGCGGCGGTCCGTTCCTGCGACCGCCGCCGCCGCCCGCGCCGGCCGGGTCAGGAGACCGGCTGGACCTCCTGCGCGCCCTCGGCCGTCACGGTCGCCTCCGCGGTCAGGCCCGCGCTGCGCAGCCGGTAGGTGGGGATGCGCAGCCCGAGGCTGTCGCAGATCGCGTGGAACACCTCGGTGTTGTCCAGCACCGTGCCGAAGCGCGAGGCGCCGGGCCCGGAGGCGGCGATGCTGACGTCCTCGACGGTGTGCACGCAGTTCGTCTGGTCCAGCGGCAGGTTGCCGATCTGGAGGACCGCGCCCGGGTCGCGCTCGGGGTTGGGCACGGCCAGCTCGGTGACCGGGTCCTCCAGCGCCGGCTGGGCCAGCACGGGGTTGTGCGCGAAGTCGTCCTGGTGGTCCGGGTGGTTGGACCAGCCGAAGAACAGCTGCACGTCGGGGTTGGGGTCGTCGGGGAAGCCGTCGCCGTTGGAGTCGACGTAGGTGGGGAACCCGGCGTCGGCGTACACGCCGTTGGCCTGGCGGGCCGGCTCGCCGTCCTCGGCGTCCTCGGACAGGTCGTGGGTGCCGGCGATGCTCATGGCGTGGTTGTGGTCGGCGGTGATGACGATGAGGGTGTCGTCGCGGCCCTCCGCCCACTCCTTGACCGCGCCGAGGGCCTGGTCCAGCTCGATGGTGTCGTAGACGGCGCGCGGGCCGTCCGCCGGGTGCTCCATCTTGTCGATGGAGGCGCCCTCGACCATGAGGAAGAAGCCCTCGTCCTTCTGCTCCAGCACCTTCAGCGCCGCCCGCGTCATCTCCACCAGGCCGGGCTGGTCGGTGAACTCGCCGAGCACCTCGGGGTTCGGGGTGATCTCGCGGTCGATGTAGACGTTGAGGTTGCCCAGGGCGAACGTGCCCAGGAGCTTCTCCGGGGTCCCGGCGGCCAGGACGTCGTTCAGCTCGGCGCGGGTGCCGGCGTAGGCGAAGCCCTCGTCCCGGAACTCCTGGACCAGGTCGCGGTCGTCGGTGCGGCGCGAGCCGGTCTGCGACTGCGGCAGCAGGGTGGCGCGCCCCCCGCCCAGCAGGACGTCGGGCATCTGCTCCGGCTGCAGGGCCTGGTCCATGATGTTCACGTACTCCGAGCGGCGGCGGGTGTGCGCGAACACCGCGGCCGGGGTGGCGTCCTGGATCTCCGCGGTCGTCACGATGCCGATGGCCATGCCCCGCGAGCGCTTGAGCACCTCGGCCATCGTCTCGACCTTCGGGCTGCGCGAGGGGTCGGGGTCGTTGCCCGGGTAGACGCCCATGGCGTTGACGGCCGTCTTGTGGCCGGTCATGTAGGCGGACATGGAGTTCGCCGAGTCGGTGGCGATGGCGTCCGAGCCGGAGGTGGTGACGTTGCCGCGCACCTCCATGCGGTCCATCTCCAGGAAGCCGTTGTACTTGCCCTCCACGATGCCCTTGGACAGGATGCGCGCGCCGGTGATGGCCGCGGCGCCCATGCCGTCGCCGAGGAGGAAGATGACGTTCTTGGCCTTCCTGCCGCCGGCCTTCGCCACGACGACCTCGTGGCGCACCTCGGCGCTGCCGGAGCCGGTGTCGGAGGTGACCTCCGCGGAGACGGTGAAGGTGCCCGCCTCGGGGTAGACCAGGCCCTCGTAGGTGACCTCGACGGAGTCCTCCGCGGAGCTCGAGCGCAGCGGCGCCGGGCTCAGCAGCGCGGCGGGGCCGTCCTCGGAGGAGAGCCGGATGACGATGCGGGTGCTCTCCGGGTCCACCCCGGTGGCCTCGATGCGCAGGTCGAACGTGGCGCCGACCTGGAACTTCGCGCGGTCCAGCGGGAGGATCCGCACCACGGAGGTGCCCGGCTGCGCGGCGGTGCGCGCGGCGCGGCGCACGACACCGGCGAAGGCGTGGGGGTCCTTGGGGTTCAGGCCCGCGGCGCTGACCGGGGCGGCTGCGGCGCTCTGCGCCCCGCGCAGCCCGTGGCCGAAGACGATGGCGGTGGCCAGCCCGCCGGCGCCGGTGCCGAGCAGGCCGCGACGGGTGAAGAACCCGTTCCGGCCGGTCTCGTTCTGATCTTCGTCGTTCTGAGAACGCTTCTCGGACAAGGGGTTCGACCTCTCACGTGGTCCGCGGCCGCGGTCGCGGACAGCCCGTCGGTGCGGGCTCAACGTCCCAGCGGGTGCCGAACCCCGCCCCAACCGCGGGTGGACGCGCGGTCAACAGCACCCGGCGCGCAGCCGTCCGCGGGCGCCGCGCGTGCGAGGATCCGCCCGTGGAGCCGTGGCACCCGCCGCAGGGCGTGGAGACGCCGTGCCTGCTCGTGGACCTCGACGTGCTCGAGCGCAACGTGGCCGCCGCGGCCGGTGCCGCCCGGGCGGCGGGCCTGGCGCTGCGCCCGCACGCCAAGACGCACAAGTGCCCCCCGATCGCGGCGCGCCAGCTCGCCGCGGGCGCGGCGGGGCTCACCGTGGCCACGGTGGCCGAGGCCGAGGTCTTCGCCGCCGCGGGCGCCGACGACCTGTTCCTGGCCTACCCGGTGTGGGCCTCGCCGGCGCGGGGCCGGCGGCTGCGCGCGCTGGCCGAGCGGGTGGCGCTGCGGGTGGGCGTGGACTCCGCCGAGGGCGCCGGCGCGCTGGCCGCCGCGCTGGCCGGCACGAGCGCGCAGGTCCTCGTGGAGGTCGACAGCGGTCACCACCGCACCGGCGTGCACCCGGCGCGGGCCGGGGCGGTGGCGCTGGCCGCCGCCCGCGTCGGCCTGGACGTGGCGGGCGTCTTCACCTTCCCCGGCCACGGCTACGGCCCCGGGCGCCGCGCGGCGGCCGCCGCGCAGGAGGCCGCGGCGCTGCTGGCCGCGGCCCGGGAGATGGAGCGCGCCGGCCTGCCGGTGCGGGTGCGCAGCGGCGGCTCCACGCCGACCCTGGCCGACGCCGACCCCGGCGCGCTCACCGAGGTGCGCCCCGGCGTCTACGTCTTCAACGACGCGCAGCAGGTGGAGCTGGGCACCTGCTCGTGGGCGGACGTGGCGCTGAGCGCGGCGGCGACGGTGGTCAGCCGCACCGGCCCGCGCGTCGTGCTCGACGCCGGCAGCAAGGTGCTCGGCGCGGACCGGCCCGGGTGGGCCAGCGGGTTCGGGCGCCTGCCGGACGGGCCGGACGCGCGGGTCACGGCCCTGTCCGAGCACCACGCCACCGTCGAGCTGCCCGGGGGCGCGCCGGTGCCCGCCGTCGGCGAGGTGGTGCGCGTGGTGCCCGACCACGTGTGCGCCGCGGTCAACCTCGCCGACGAGCTCGTGGTGGTCTGCGGCGGTGCGGTGGTGGAGCGCTGGCCCGTGGCGGCGCGCGGGGCGAACACCTGAGTCAGGGGGTGCGCAGCGCCCCGGCGTAGGCGGCGCGCAGGTGCTGCCGGCGCGCGTTCGAGGTCGCGCCCCAGTCCAGCCAGTCCACCGCCCCGCCGTCCAGCGCGCGCTCCAGGGCCTCCAGGTGCAGGTGCCAGGCGGCCAGCGACATCGGCACCCAGTCGTCCTCGCCCTCCAGCTCCACCGTCAGCCGCAGCCGGGTGCGCGCGCGCAGGGCGCCGGCGTCCAGCGGTTCGAGCTCCCAGCGCAGCAGGCCGTGCTCGGAGTTGGTGTGCTCCAGCAGCCGCGGCGGGTCCAGCGCGGTGACCCGCCCGGGCCACCACTCCAGCTCCGCCGGGTCGCCGTTGAGCCACATCAGGGAGAACTCCCCGCCCGGGCGCAGGTCGGCGCGCAGCGCCGCCCACCAGCGGCGCGTCACCTCCGGCAGCGTCAGCGCCGTCCACAGCGCCGCCACCGGGTGCGGGTACTCGCGCCGCAGGGTCAGCGTCGCGCGCTCACCGCCGTGCAGGACGGCTCCGCCGAGCAGTTCCGGGTCCTCGCTCACCGCCCCATCCTCGCCCCTGCCGGCCCGTGCGGCGCCCGCGCCCGGTCCCCGTCCCGGGCGTGCGCCCGGTCGCGGGCGCGGGCACGGTCGCCGACCGGTGGCCCCGCGGGCCTCAACCCCGGGGCCGCGTCAGCCGATGGGAGCAACGTGCTCACTCGACTGCGCGACCTGAAGGTCGCCTCCAAGCTCTTCGCCGGTTTCGGCGTCGTCTGCCTGCTGCTGGCCGTGGTGGTCGGCGTCGGCATCAGCCGCCTGCACAGCTCGCAGGCCAACCTGACGCTCCTGTCCTCCTCCGGCGTGGGGTCCGTGGAGGCCATGGGCGAGGTGCGCGCCTCGTTCCTGCAGGTGCGCATGGACGTCACCAACGCCGCGCTGGCCACCACCCCCGAGGGCGTCAGCGAGAGCCTGGCCGCCATGGCCACCACCGACGAGGTGCTCGACGAGGCCTGGCAGCGCTACCTGGGCACCAACCCGGGCTCGGCCGCCGAGGACCGCACCCACTTCGAGGAGGCGCTGGCGCAGTACCGCGCCGACCGCGAGCAGCTCGTCGACCTGGCCGAGGCCCGCGACGTGGACGGCTACATCGCCTACCGCACCAGCACGATCGCCCCGGTCGCCAAGGACATCATGGCGACCGTGACCACCATGGCCGAGGCCGAGAAGGCCGCGGCCGGTGACATCGCCGAGGCCGGCGCGAAGGACTCCAGCCGCGCCGTGGTGCTGCTGCTGGTCATCGGTGCTCTGGCGGTGGCGGTGGCGATCACGGTGGCCGTGGTCGTGGCCCGCTCCATCGCGCGTCCGTTGGCCAAGACGCTGAGCGTGGTGCAGGGCCTGGCCGGCGGGCGGCTGGATCAGCGGGTGGGCTACTCCGCCAAGGACGAGGTCGGGGCGCTGGCCGGTGCGGTGGACGCCACGATGGACACCTTGACCACCACGATGCGCCGCATCGCGGCCTCCTCGCGCTCGCTGGCCTCCTCCTCCGAGGAGCTCAGTGCGGTGGCCACGCAGCTGTCCAGCGGTGCGGTGCAGTCCGCCTCGCAGTCGCAGGTGGTCTCCGCCGCGACCGAGGAGATCTCCGCCTCGATCGGCACGGTGGCCGCCGCCGGGGACGAGATGAGCTCGGCGATCCGGGAGATCGCCACCTCCACCGCGGAGGCTTCCGGGGTGGCCGCGGCCGCGGTCTCCTCCGCCTCGGAGGCCTCCACGATCCTGGAGCGCCTGTCGGCCTCCTCCCGCGAGATCGGTGAGGTCGTCAAGCTGATCACCTCCATCGCCGAGCAGACGAACCTGCTGGCGCTGAACGCGACCATCGAGGCCGCCCGGGCCGGGGAGCTGGGCAAGGGCTTCGCGGTGGTGGCCGGTGAGGTCAAGGAGCTGGCGCAGCAGACCGCGCGGGCCACGGAGTCGATCATCACGCGCGTGAACGCCACGCAGGCCGATGCGGGGGCGGCGGCCAGCGCGATCGGGGGCATCACGGAGGTCATCTCGCGCATCGATGCGCTGCAGGCGACGATCGCGGCGGCGGTGGAGGAGCAGTCGGCGACCACCTCGGAGATGGTGCGCAACGTCAGCGAGGTCTCCACCGGCAGCCAGGAGATCGCGGTGAACATCTCCGGCATCGCCTCCGCGGCGGAGCACACCACGGCGGGGGCGAACCAGACCGCGGCGACGGCCGGGGAGGTCTCGGCGGCGGCGGCGGAGCTGAACCAGCTGGTGGGCTCCTTCACCCTGCCGCGCGGCTGACCCTTCCTCGAGCGAGCACCTGCACGACCCGCACGACCTGCACGACCTGCACGACCTGCACGACCTGCACGACCTGCACGACCTGCACGACCTGCACGACCTGCACGACCTGCACGATCGCGGCGCCCCGCCGGCCCTGACGGGCCGGCGGGGCGTTCGGCGTCGGTGGGCACCTGGCGCCGGCGCGCACCCCCGCCGGCGGCCGGGGCGTCAGCGCGTCCAGCGGTGCAGGTGCTTGCGGCCGGCGGCGCGCCAGGCGGCGTCGAAGGCGTGCTGGGAACGGGCGGTGCCGGCTTCCTCCAGGGCGTGCAGGCGTCCGTAGGCGAAGGCGGCCGCCGTGCTGGAGGAGTTCAGCGCGAGCTCCTGCAGGCGCTGGCGCACCAGCACGGAGTCCTGGTGCTCGCCGAGGGCCTCCTGCACCGCCTCCATCGCCCGGGCGAAGTCGGCGGCGTCGGCGCCGAAGACGACCTGCACGCTCTCACCGGCGTAGCGGGCGGCCTTGGCCGCCTTGCGCGCGTCGTGCAGCAGCTCCTCGCGCTCGGCCTCGACGGTGCTGGCCCGGGCGCGGTCGACCAGCTCGCCCACGGCGGTCCAGCTGCGCCGCACCAGCCGCGGCAGCACCTTCCCGGCCGGGCGGGCAGCGCCCGGGGTCAGCGGCGGCCGCTCCACCAGCGCCTCGAGGCCGGACAGCAGGGCCAGGTAGCGCGGCCCGTCCAGCTCCTGCAGGAGCTGCTGGTGGGCGCTGCGGTAGGTGGCCTCCAGGGCGGTGTCCATGTCGGCACCCACCCCGTGCGGGAGCTGATCGGCCTGGGCCTGCACGGCGGCCCGCACGCGCTCGCGCATGACCTCCGCATCGCGGGCCGCACCCAGCTGCGCGGCCAGCCACTTCAGCTCCGCGCGCAGCGGGCGGGCCACCTCCGGGTCGAGGAGCGGCTTGAACGTGGTCAGCGCGCTGCGCAGGCGCCGGGTGGCGACCCGCATCTTGTGCACGGCGTCGGGGGCGTCCAGGCGCACGGGCAGGTCCTGGGCGCGGACCTGCTCCACCTGCTCGCGCAGGTGGGTCAGCACGACGTCACCGGCCGGGCTCTTGCGCGTCAGGCGCCCCTGCCGCTGCGTCCCGCCGCGTCCCGCGGGCGCGGCGTCCCTGCCGCTCGACCCCTCGGCGTCGTCGGCCCCGGTGCCGCCGGCGTCGAGCTCGAGCACGTGCGCCAGCTTCGAGGGGCCCTCGGCGCGGCGCAGCCCGTGCCGGCGCAGCCCGTCGACCAGCGCGTCCAGGACCGCGTGCTCGCCGTCGACCAGCTCCACCTCGATCTCGCGCCAGGCCGCCACCGGGGTGCCGGTCCCCTGCGCGGCACCCCCGGTGCGCAGCAGCCGCTGAGCCTCGACGCGGTCGTCGGCCAGCTCGGCCAGGACCTGCCCGCTGGCGTCGAGCAGCCGGTGCACGTCGCGCCGGGTGCGGGTGGTGGCCACGGGGACCAGGTCGGCCCCGCCGGTGCGGGCGCGCACCGTGGTGCGCAGCGCCTGCGGCACCGTGCGGGTGGCCCGGCCCAGCGGCAGGCGCACCTCCGAGCGGGCCCCCTTCGCGGTGGGCACCTTCAGGTGCCAGCCGGCGTCCTCGCCACCGGTGCGCCGGCGCAGGGTGAGCCCGGCGCCGGCCAGCCGCAGGTCGGCGGTGTCGTAGTAGGTGGCCGTCAGCTCCTGGTGCACCGCTGCCGCCTCGGAGACCGGTGCGGGCGCGTCGAGCTCGGTGAGGGCCGTCTCGGCGAGCAGCTCGCGCAGCGCCGGGACCTCGAACGAGTCGTCGGCCACCAGCGTGACCTCGACCTCTTGGTGAACGGAAGGCATCGTCCAGTAGTACACCGGGTTACCGAGGACTTCACCTCCAGCTCCGCGCCCGGCCGCACGCGCAGCCGGCCGGGCGGATCGGGCGGTTTCCCCTCGGCGAGCGCCCGGTGGGGGCAGGCTGCGCACGTGGAGCCGGCTCACGTCGAGGTCTTCGGCCACCGCATGGCCTACCGCGAGGCGGGCGCGGGTCGCCCCGTCGTCTTCCTGCACGGCAACCCCACGTCGTCCCTGCTGTGGGTCGACGTCGTGGCGGAGCTGCGCGACGCCCACCGCTGCGTCGCCGTGGACCTGATGGGCATGGGCGCCTCGGACAAGCTGCCGGGGACGGGCGACGAGCGCTACCGGCTGACCGAGCACGCGCGCTTCCTCGACGAGGCGCTGCGGCGCCTGGGGCTGGAGCGCGACGTGGTGCTCGTCGGCCACGACTGGGGCGCGGTCCTCGCCGTCGACTGGGCCAGGCGGCACCCGGGCGCCGCGCGGGGCATCGCCTACGCCGAAGCCGGTGTCGTCCCGCTGTCCTGGGTCGGGGGCACCGGTCCCGACCGCGACCTCTTCGGGGCGCTGCGCTCGCCGGAGGGCGAGCGGATGGTCCTGACCGAGAACGTCTTCATCGAGCAGGTGCTGCAGGCGGGGACCGTGCGCGAGCTGCTCCCGCACGAGCTGGAGGCCTACCGCCGGCCGTTCACGGACCCCGGTGAGGGTCGTCGGGCGATGCTGACCTGGGCGCGCCAGATCCCCGTCGACGGCCTGCCGCGCGAGAGCCACGACGTCGTCGCCGCAGGAGCGGCGTACATGGCCGGCAGCGTCGTGCCCAAGCTGCTGGTGCGCGGCGAGCCCGGGGCGGTCATCACCGGCCGGGTGCTCGAGCAGTGCCGGACGTGGCCGGCGCAGCAGGAGGTGACGGTGCCCGGTACGCACTTCCTGCCGCACGACTCCTCGGCGCGGATCGCGACGGCCCTGCGAGCGTGGCTGGCCTCCCTGCCCGTCCGCTGAGGAGCGCTCACGGAACCGGCCCCGGGCGTGCTGGTGGGTGTGCTGGTGGGTGTGCTGGTGGGTGTGCTGGTGGTGTGCCGGGAGCATCGCCGCGCGGGCTGGTGCCCACCGCCGCGCGGTGCAGGCGGCGCAGCTGGCGCGCCTCCAACCCCACCCGCTCAGCCACCGCCGCCACCGTGGCTCCCCGGGCGTCGAGCAGGCGCCGCACGTGCTCGCCGCGCACGTCGCGCACGTAGCGGTGCGGTGTCACCCCCGTGGTGCGGGCGAAGGTCCGCAGGAAGTGGAACGGGCTCAGGTGCACCGAGGCGGCCAGCTCACCCAGCGGGTGCGCGGCGAACGGGTCGGCGTGCACCCGTTCGGCCACCACGCGCACCCGGGCGCGCTCGACGTGGGCGCGCTCACCCTCGCGGCCACCGGCGTGCACCACCGCCACGTGCGCCAGCAGCGCCGTGACCAGTTCCTCGGCGCCCTCCGCGCCGGCGGTCCCGGCCAGCAGGGCACGGCGCACCCGCACCGCCGCCGCCCAGACGACCGGGTCGGCGCCGGGCTGGCGGAAGCGCTCGAAGCGCGACCAGTCCACGCCGTGCTCGGCGCCGGCGCGCGCCAGCGCCGTCGCGGTCGGCACGACCTCCACGGCCTCGCTCCACGCGCTGGTGCGCAGCCAGCTCAACGGCACCGCGCCGTTCAGGCCGACCGTTCCCGCGGCGTGCTGCAGCGTGCGCGGGCGCTCACCGTGGTGGGCGATCACCGCGGCGCCTTCAGCGGTGAAGGCGACGCCGATGGCGTACGGGGCGCTCACGCTGGTGCAGGCGCCCGGCTCGTGCGGTGGCAGCAGCGTGTGCTCCAGCGACGCGAGCGGGGAGCGCAGGACGTGGACGCCGGCACCGCGCCGGGCAGCGGGGACCCCGGGGGCGCCGGTCGCGGCAGGCGGCCGGGACCGCCCGGTGCTCAGGTGCCCGGTGCTCATCCGCGCGCCGCCGCGCTCAGTCCAGGTCGGTGGAGCGGGACGTGCTCGCCCACGCCCGCAGCTCCGCGCCCAGCTGCTCCAGGCGCGCGGCGATGCCGTCGTGGGCGTCGGGTCCCAGCACCAGCCGCAGCGGGGCCCGCGGCCCGGTCACCGCGCGGTGGATCGCAGCCGCGGCCTTGGCCGGATCCCCGCGCTGGGTGCCGGCGCCGGTGCGCACGTACTCGCGGGTGGGTCCGACCGTGGCCTCGTACGCGGGCGTCGGGGGCGAGACGAGCGCGGAACTGGCCTCGAAGAGCCCGGTGCGGAACGCACCCGGCTCGACGATCACGAAGCGCACGCCCGGTACCTCCTGCGCCAGCGTCTCGGTCAGGCCCTCCAAGGCGAACTTGGTGGCGCAGTACACCCCGAACCCGGGCGCGGTGACCTGCCCGCCCATCGAGGAGATCTGCACCACCGTCCCACCACCCTGGCGGCGGAAGTGCGGCAGGGCGGCGCGGGTCAGCGCCGCCGGGGCGAGCACGTGCAGCTCGAAGAGGTGCCGGAACTCCTCCTCGCTCGTCTCCTCCAGCGCACCGACCTGGGTGCGGCCGGCGTTGTTGACCAGCACGTCCAACCTCCCGCGCTCGGCCACCACCTCGGCGACGACCTGCTCGGCCACCGCGAAGGAGGCGGCGGTGAGCACGTCGAGCTGCAGCGGGGAGAACCGCCCGGGGTGGGCCCGGGCCAGCGGCTCCAGGCGCTGCGCCGAGCGGGAGGTGCCCACCACGACGTCACCGCCGGCGAGCGCCGCGCGGGCCAGGTGCGCGCCGAGACCGGAACTCGCTCCGGTGATCAGCCAGGTGCGTGCCGGTGCCACGAGATCAGGCTAGGCCCGTGCAGCGGCGCGGCGGGAGGGCGGGAATTGCGCACCGGGCAGAGCGGTGCTCCTGCGGGGCACCACGACCGGGCGCGTCGATCCGCGCTGGAGCGGGGGTCGCGTCAGGGGTGGGACGGCTGCTGCTGGGTCGGGTCGGCGCGGACCACGTCCAGGTCGGGAACCTGCAGCAGCGCGTCGACGGCCGCCCGGGGCGCGCCGATGCCGGCGTAGTGCGGGTCGACGTCGCGGGTCAGGCACCAGGCGTGGTCGGCCGGCCAGACGAACGCCGGCACGGGAGCGCTTTCGAAAGGGCGCAGCGGCAGGGCCGGCCCCCAGTCGCCGAGGTCGTCGACCGTGCCCTCGAAGAGGTGGTGGTCGCGGTGGGGCAGTCGCACCAGGGCTGCCCGCACACCTGCTCCGGGTCGGTGCGCCGGGGACTGCTCCCGGCGCGGCTGCACCCCCGGCTCCACCACCCCGGAAGGGTGCTGGGCTCGCAGCGCGGCGACGTCGGGGTGCCGCCAGTCGCCACCTCCGCGCGGGTTCGCCCGCTCGTCGTCGTCCTGGTCGAAGGCGGTGATGCCCCAGCCGTCCCACAGCAGGAAGCAGCAGCGCTCGGGCGTGGTGGTGAAGGCGGTCAGGACGTGCAGCACCCGGCGCATCTGCTCGGTCTCGGACGTGTGCACGACGGCCTCGGGTGCGTCGTCCTCGCTCTGACCGGGGTGGGTGGGGTCGGGCAGGAAGCGCAGCCGGGCGTAGGCCGGCAGGCCCGCCGGGCCCATGGTGACCAGCCGGTCCCACGGCTGGGGGTCCTGAAGGATCCAGCCGGCCGCGGAGGTGTCGTCGCACGGCGTCACGCTCATGGAGCCATGCTCGTCGACCCGGTGCGCCGGCGGCACGACGGTGGAGCACGGGCACGATCACGTGGCTCCGTCGATGGTCATCTTGAAGCCCACGTGGGAACCGGTGAAGCCGAGCCGCTCGTAGAAGCGGTGAGCATCGAGACGGGCTCGGTCGGAGGTCAGCTGCACCAGGGAGGCGCCCACCGCCGGTGCCGCGGTGCCGGTGACCCAGCCCATCATCGCCGTGCCGATGCCTCCGGAGCGGTGGGCGCTGCTCACGCGCACCGCCTCGACGAGCAGGCGGGCGCTGCCGCCTCGGGTCAGGCCGGGGATGCGGGTCAGCTGGAAGGTGCCCACGAGCTCACCGGAGGCGGCGACGGCCACGACGACCTCGTTGGAGGGGTCGTCGGCGATGTCCCTCAGGGCGCGGTGGGAGGCCCCTGCGTCGGCTCCTCCAGCGCGGTCACCGCGGGCGGCGCTACGTCCACCGGCCGGTGCGGCTGCTGGTGCACGGCGATGATCGCCCATCGCCTCCGGCCCGCACCAGCCCTCCGGGTCGCCGTGCCGTTCGGGTCGTCGTGCCGTTCGGGTCTCGCAGCATCCAGGGAGCGCTCACAGGGTCAGCGCCAGCGCCGCGACGACGGCTGCGAGCAGGAGCAGGCCGAGCGCTGCGGGCACGGAGCGGGGTTGGAGGCGCTCGCCGCCGAGACGCTCGTAGACCCCTCGCAGGCGCGAGGTGGTGCGCCGGCGCCAGATCAGACCGACGGCCAGCAGCAGCAGGCACGGCAGGCAGTAGACGAGGGCGTAGAGGGCCAGGACGACCAGGCCGGTGCCGGTGGGCACCGCGGCGGCGTTGAGGCGCTCGATGGCGATGAGGTACGGGAAGGCGTTGGGCAGGTCGGCGCCGGTGACGAGCACTCCCAGCGGGGCCGCGGTCCACGGCCCGAACCAGGCGGGCAGGACCACGGCGCGGCGGGTGCGGGTCTTCAACCGGCGCACGGCGCTGATCAGCAGGACGAGGGCGGCCAGCAGCAGGGCGCCGCGCCGCACCCAGGTGGCCGCCCCGGCCACGGCCTCGCCGAGCGTGGCGCTGCCGAGGAGGAGCCCGGACCCGACGGCCAGGACGACGAGGTAGGCGCCGGCGACGTAGGCCAGCGCGGTGGGCCCGCGCCGGTGCAGCGGGGCGAGCAGGATCAGCGTGACCCCGGCGACGGTGGCGGGGTTCAGGGAGTCCAGGGCGGCGAGCCCGGCGATCGCCCACAGCAGGCCAGCGGTCAGCACGGGGACGACGATAACTCACATGAGACGTTCGCGTCTCACGCGAGTACGATGGCGTCATGGTCGCCGCCCCGTACGGACGCTCCTCGCCCGATCCCACCGTCGAGGTCTTCGGTGACGCCGTGGCCGCTGCGGCGGCTCGCCACCTGGCCCTGGCGCCGGCGGCCTCGATGCAGGAGCTGGCGGCGGCGGCCGGGGTCAGCCGCGCCACGTTGTTCCGGCGCTTCCCCTCGCGCGCCGCGCTGGTGGCGCAGCTGTGCCGAGCGGCGGCCGAGGCGTTCGTGCGGGCCGTGGAGGCGTCGGTCCCCGAGGAGGGACCCGCGCCCGAGGCGCTGGACCGGGTGCTCGAGGGCCTGGGCCGTCTGGCCGCGGTGGTGGGCCTGCTGGGTCTGCAACCCCTGCATGAGCACGTGGAGATCGAGCTGCTGGCGCGGACCGCGGCGACGGAGGAGAGGCTGCGCCGGCTGGTGCGCCGCGGTCAGGAGGATGGGCACTTCCGCGTCGAGGTGGACCCGGAGTGGGTGCTGACCATGCTGACGTGGCTGCTGGTCGGCGCGGGCGACAGCGTGCGGCTGGGCCGCTTGACCGTCGACGCCGCACAGCGCCACCTGGTGACGACGATCGAGACGGTGCTGAACCGCGACGGAGCTGAACGGCGCGGGGCCTGACCCCGGCGTCTCCGGGCGCCCTGCACGCCGGTCCTCTCGCGCTGAGGCACCGGCACGAGGACGTGGTGGGCACGAGCACCTGGTCGTCGTCCGCTCCAGCCACCTCGGGACCGACCGCTCGTGAGACGGCGGCCGGTGGCTGAGCGAAGGCGTGGCGGTCGACACGAGCGCGCACCGGTCACAGGGGCGACGCCTCCGGAACGGGCTGGACGACCGCGCCGCTGGTCCAGCAGCGTGGCGGGTGTGTCCCTTGCCCTGTGCGTCATCGCCGAAGCCGCCACGGTCGCGGTGCGCCTGGCTCCGGGGCGGGGTGATCGCCGCCTGTTCCTCTCCTGCGCCACCCAGGTGCCGCTGGCCGCCGAGTTCGACTCCCTGAGCTTCTGGATGGCCGACGCTTACGCCGCGCGCCTGCAGCTGGCCGGGCTCGCGCCGGCGCTGGCCGCACCGACCTGGGACTGGCTCAGCGGCATCGACCCCGAACTGCTGGGCCGGCAGGTGGTCTCCACCACGTTGGAGCAGGTGCCCGCCGGGCGGGTGTTCCTCAAACCGGCGCTGCTGAAGCTGGTGCACGCACCAGCCGGCGTGTAGGAGGTGGAGGACTTCCGCCGCGCGGCGCTGGTTTGCCCTGGCTCCCGTCGTCGCTGAGCCGGAGGCCCAGCCGGCGGGGCACGAGCCTCTCGGCTGATCGTGCGAGTGCGTGGTGTCACGACCGTACTGCGATCGGGTGATCCGTCGTGCGTCGCGCTGTCCCGGGGTGCGTGCGGGCTGGCACGCGGAAAGATGCGATGGCGTGTCCGCGATGTCGACGCGCCGAGCCGGCGTCTGCAAGGACGGCCTGGACGTGCGCGCCCCGCGATGGGTGCGCGTCTACATCTGCTGCTTCGCCGTGCTCTGGCTGAGCCTGCTGGCCTCCTTCGCGGTGCGCGGGCTGCGCGGAGGTGATGCCGGGGCGCTGGTCACCGCGCCGATGGCGGCGGTGGGCGTTTTCTTCTTCGCCCGCTTCTTCCGGCTGCGCGCCTGCACCGAGGGCGATGAGCTGATCGTGCGCAACACGATGCGCACCCGGCGCATCCGGCGCACGGACATCGAGGACGTCCGCACCGGCACACCCCGAGGTGGGCCGTTGAGCATCGGAGAGGCGGTACTGGTCCTCGTGCGCGACGGCTCGATGCTCAGCGTGGAGGCCACGATGCGCACCGGCTAGACCGCCACGGGACGCCGGCAGCTGGCTCAGAGCCGTGAGCGGCTGCTGGCGTGGACGCGCGCCGGTCACTGACTCTGCTCGCTGCGAGGGGTTGCTCCATCCACTGACCACTGCTCGCTCCATGTGCTCGTTCCCCGCGCGCCCTGCGCTGCAGGGCCCACCCGGCGGTGGACCATCGCTCGAACGCGCCGCCGCTGGGCGAGGCGGCGCCGTCGGACACCCTGCGCCGCGCCGCGCCGCCGATGACCACCCATGGCAGAGCACGTAGAGGAGTCGAGGAGCTGGCCGGCTGACTTACCGGCTGGCTGGCGAGTTCGTGCCAGCTGGTGCACGTTGCCGGCTCGGGCGAACGAAGAGGGAGCGGCAGTGCCGGACGGGTTCGGCCAGTGGTTGGTGTGGCCGATCGGCCTTCCGCTGGTGCTGCTCAGCTGCTGGGGTCCTACCCAGCCGGCGGGAGGCGGACGAGCAAGCCGACGCTGAAGAGGGCACCGAGCTCGTCGTCCGCGCCGCCAGGCCGCTGCAGCAGGGGCGGGAACTCGCAGCCGACGGCGGCGCCGCTCGGCGAGTGCTCGGCGATTGCTCAGGGGTGGTCCCGAAACCCTCGCGCCAGGCCGCGACGTGGTACTGCTCGTCCGGGCTGGCGGGGCACGGATGGCGTCGCCGGCATGAGGAACCTTCCAGCACCGCGGGGGCGCGAGCTGCAGGTGGCAGGGGGCGAGCTGGGGGCACTGGAAGACGGTGAGTCAGCAGCCAGACACGCACGCCCGCTCGCTGAGCACGCCGAGGAGGATCGTCCCCGCGCAGGACAGGGCCGAGTTGCCGGGCTGGGGTGTGTGAGCCGTCCACCTGGCAGTGGCACTGCTGGACGGGCAGGATCACCGGACGCCGCTCGCGTGAGCCGGTGCCGGGAAGGGGGACGCACGTGCGCACCAGAGGTCCGCTGAAGCTTGCGCAGTGCTCGCTGCTGCTGTCCGTGCTGCTGGTCTGCGCGTTGGTGTCCTCACTGCTGAACTCCACGGTGGTGCCCGCTCCTGCGACGGCTGCGCCTTACCCGGGACCGGCCGGCGCGCGTG
The DNA here is from genome assembly GCF_050871305.1 of Kineococcus gypseus. Taxonomy (NCBI): domain Bacteria; kingdom Bacillati; phylum Actinomycetota; class Actinomycetes; order Kineosporiales; family Kineosporiaceae; genus Kineococcus; species Kineococcus gypseus. Next base: position 72,797 of record NZ_JBJLRD010000008.1, read on the forward strand.
AGGTGCGCGGTGAGATCGAGCGGGCCTGGCAGCGCGTCGGCGGTGCACGTGGGGTGCTGGGCGCCCCGCTGAGCGAGGAGCTGGGCACTCCCGATGCGCGCGGGCGCTCCACCCACTTCCAGGGCGGCTCGATCTACTGGACGCCGGCCACCGGCGCGCACGAGGTCCACGGCGCCATCGCGCAGCACTGGAGCGCGCTGGGCTGGGAGCGCTCGGTGCTGGGCTACCCGATCAGCGATGAGCTGGCCGTCGGTGACGGGCTGGGACGCGTCAGCCACTTCGAGCACGGCTCGATCTACTGGAGCCCGGCCACCGGCGCGCACGAGGTGCACGGCGCGAACCGGCAGCGCTGGCTCGAGATGGGCGCGCAGCGCTCGCACCTGGGTTACCCCGTCGGCGACGAGGTGCGCATCGAAGCCGGCCAAGGCCGCTACGCGCAGGTCAGCCGGTTCCAGCACGGTGAGCTGGTGTGGTGGCCGGACACCTCTCCGGCGATGGTGCGCGGAGCCGTCTTCGAGGCGGTGCGCGCCTCCTCGTGGCCGCTGGTGCTGCCCTTCGGCGATGAGATGCCCACCGAGGACGGGGTGGGGCGCTGGCAGCCCTTCGTGGGCGGGTCGGTCTTCTGGCACCCGCGCACCGGCGCGCACGTGCTTCCCGGCCCCATCAGCTTCCAGCACGTCTCCAGCTCCGGGCTGGGCTACCCCGTGGCTGAGCACGTCGCGGTGCAGCGCTTCGCGGACACCTGGCTGGTGCAGCGCTTCGAGAACGGCTCGCGCTACGTGCGCGCGGACTCCGGCGGCATCCCCTACGTGGTCTGGGGGCAGATCCACTCGCGCTACCTGCAGCTGGGCGCCGAAGGCGGTGCGCTGGGCTGGCCGACGTCGGACGAGCTGCCCAGCTTCTGGGGCCCGATGAGCTCCGGGGGGCGGGAGAACTGGTTCGAGAACGGCACGATCTACTGGAGCGAGCAGCTGGGTGCGCACGCGGTCCTCGAGCCCTTCGAGTCCTGGAGCGGTCCCAGCGCACCTACGCGCGGTCTGCCCGTGGGCGAGCAGCACGTCAGCGCTGACAGCACCTGGCAGGTCTTCGAGACGGTCACGCTGGTGCGCAGCGTGCGCGATGGGCGCATCCGTGAGAGCACCGGCGTCCACCACGACTGCACCGCGCTGTGGGATGCCGTCGAGGCACCGCTGCGCCGCGGCGCGCACGGGTACTCACCGGCCCTGGACGCCGACGGCGACGGCGTGGCGTGCCCGGTCGACCCCCGCCACGGTTGAGCTGAGCGACCGCGTCAAGCAGGGGCTGTGGCCCTCGCCGACGTCCTCGCTCGCTGCGCGACGGCGGGTCATCGGCCATGACTACCGCGGCTCGTCGCCGCTTCGAGCGTGACGGCACTGTGCGCACAGCTGGCTCACCTCACGCCCACCTTGCGCCTACCTTGCGCCAACACCGGACTCGTAGCCGGCGCGCACGGTGCGCCCACCTCTACGGAAGGCAGGCACGTGTCCAAGGATGAGCCTCCGATCAACCGCCTGGCCCGGTGGCTCGGGCTGGGGACGTCGGCCGGCAAAGTGTTCATCGTCGTGATCGGCGCGCTGGCCATCGCGGCCGTGGTGGTGCTTCGGCTGAGCACCTGAGCCACCCGAGCCGCCTGGACACCGCAGCGCAGCACACGCTCACCTGGCGCCCGCTTAGCGGGCGCCGCGCGGGTGGACTACTGCGCCGACGACGCCTGCCGGGACACCTGCGTGCGCTCCTTCAGCACCGATCCGGCGATCACCGGGGGTGGGGAGGTCAGCGATGCGTTCGTGTTCGACTTCCACATGGCCCGCACCCCCACCGCGCACCTGCGCCTGCACGACGAGGGCGGTCCGGTGGTGCGGGAGGTGAGCGTGCCGGTGGCGGCCGTGGCGGTCAGCTCTGACGTCAACGGACCGGGCTGCACCGATGAGGGGTACTGGGGGGCGGTGCGCGTGCAGCGCGACGGCACGTTGATCGACGTCACCGCCACCACGCCGCTGCCGGCCTCGCTGCAGCGACGCTGAGGCCGACTCGCACGGGCGTGCGCGCACGTGCACCGCCCGGCGGGTCCATCTCGGGAGCGAGCGTTCGTGCGTCGGTGGCTCCGCCGGCAGAGCCGTGACCACCTGCTGGCGTCGCAGCGCCTAGCGAGGGTCGGCGTGCTCGTCCTCGTGCTCCTCGAAGATCGCCTCCAGGGCGCGCCGAGCGGCGGTGGCCGCCTCGTGGTCTTCGTCGTCGTGCCGGTCGGCGGTGTGCGCGCACGTGGCCAGGCTCTTCCACAGCGCCCAGCCGCGCCCTCGCGCCCAGCCGGCCTCGTCGACGGCCAGCCGGTCGCGGAACGCGCGCCGGCCGGAGGTGTCCAGCAGCGTCCACGCTGCCGCCAGGTCGCAGGAGGGGTCTCCCACGCCGCAGGTGCCGAAGTCGATGACCGCGCCCAGGCGCCCGCCGCGCAGCAGCAGGTTGCCGGCGGCGACGTCGCCGTGGAACCAGCGCGGGACGCGGTCCCAGCGCGCGGCCAGCGCCGTGGCCCACACCCGGCGGGCCATGCCGAGGTCGACGTCGGTATCGGGGCGGCCCTCCAGCGCCTCGAGCGCCTGCTGGACCGTGGCGTCGTACGTGCGCAGCGTCGCGCCGCGGAACCAGTTGTGGGTGCCGGGTGCAGGCCCGTCCGTGGCGTCGATGCGCTGCAGGGCGAGCAGGAAGTCGGCCAGGTCGACGGCGAAGCGCACCGCATCGACACCGCCGCCCGCGGTACCACCCGTGCCGCCCCCTGTGGTGCCGCCGGTGGCCCCGGTGGTGAGGGTGGTGGCGGTCACCGGGTCGCCCTCGAGCCAGCGGTGGACGGACCAGGCGAAGGGGTAGCCGGCGCCGGGGGTGCCCGCGCCCAGCGGGGTGGGGATCGGCAGGGGCAGGTACGTGGCCAGCCGGGGCAGCCAGTGCTGCTCCTTGCCCACCGCCAGGGCGTACTCGGCGGCGGCGGGCAGGCGCACCGACATCTCCGCGCCCAGGTGGAAGGTGTGGTTGTCCCACCCGCCGTGGGCCACCGGGCGCACCGGCAGGTCGATCCAGTGGGGGAACTGCTCGGCGACGAGCCGGCGCACCAGGTCGGTGTCGACGTCGATGCGGGTGGGGACGGGGCCGAGGTCGTGGGCGGTGCTCACGCGCGTGGCGCCGAGGGCGCGGTCGTGGTCGTGGTTGGGCTCGTGCTGGTGCCCCGGCGCGCAGCCGGGTCCGCTCCCACGTCGTGGATCACGAGGAGCACGCTGGCAGACCAGGCTCGCCGTCGCAGCGCGGCATGAGCGGACACCACTCGGTGCTTCGGCGTCGCTGCAGCTGTTCCGCCTGCCCGGTGCCCAGACGGGCGACAGCGCTGTAGTTCGCCGCTGACTCTAGGGTCGTGCCGTGGACGTCTACTGACCGGCGCTGAGTGCCTGCAGCACGATCGCCTCCGCCGTCGTCGCGGTCTCGTTGAGCCTCCGCGCCGACCTGCGGTCACGCAGGCTCGAGCGCCGCGAGCGAGAGCTGGACTTGGAGCGGCGGCGAGGGGAGCGCGCAGGCCGAGCGCGTGAGGCCGCCCGCTACCACCGAGGAAGGAGTCACATGGACCGCGAGGCGTTCCTCGAGAAGCACCGGAGGCTCGTGCACCTTGCGCACGCGGACTCGTGGCCGAGCATCGAGCGGCACGGACTGCTCAGCACTCAGGAGATCGTCCGGCGCTGGGACCTGCCCGCCAGCCAGCACGACGCCATCCTCCGGCGCCGGAGGATCCGCTCCTTCACGCTCGAGCACCCCGAGCTGGGCCGCGCGGTCGTGCGCGACCAGCTCCCCATCTACGAGGCCGGCCTGCAGACCGCGCTCGCCGGCTCCGGCATGAGCGTGGGGCAGTGGCTCGAGCTGCTCAACAGCATGGTCTTCTTCTTCCCCTCCGCGGAGGCCGCCGCGAAGCTGCGCGCGGCGTACGCGAGCGAGCCCGCCGTCCTGATCACCGTCAACGCCCGCACCCTGCTGCGGGAGCACGAGTCCCGGCTGCGGCTTGCCACCTTCAACACCGGCTACACCCGGCGCCGACCCAAGCCGCGCGGCCCTGACTCGTTCATGCCGCTCCGTCGCTACGAACGCGCCCAGGGCGCCGTGCAGGAGGTGACCGTCCTGACAGGCGTGCCGGACCTCAGCTCCCACCTGGTCGAGGTCGAACACCTGCCCGCGCAGCGCTGAATGTCGCGCCGCTCCGTGCAGCACGAAGCTCTCAGTCCTTCCCGCGGGTCGGCCAGTGGGAGTCGACCCTCAGCCAGCCACGTGGGTTCGGCGGCGATGACTTCAAGGTTCATGTGAGCCGGGAGCTCGACGTCCAGCCACCCGACCCTGGTGGGATGACCGCGGCGTTCGACGGATCGGTCAGGAAGGCTGTCAGCTCCGCATTGCACGCAGCGGCATGCCGTGCAGCGTGCCAGCGCCGAATCAGGCACGGACACACACCTCGCGAGGAGTGCTCGCAGATCGGCATGTGCGCGACGCCGCCGGGTGACCACGACCACGCACAACGTGCGAGAGGCGTGAAGTCGGCATGACCGGGTCGGCCACCACGGGACGGTGCGTCTGTGGTGACCCGCCGACCCGCTCGTCCCCTGCATCGAGCCGCCCGCTGGAGCTTCGTCACCGTCTACGGCGTGGCGGCTGTGGTTGGCTGCGCGATCTTCATCGTTCGCGGTGTTCACGACGGCGGAGCCTCCTTCCACGTCCTGGCAGTCGTCGACGTCGTGGGCTGGCTCGGCCTGCTGGCGCTAGTCCTGTTGGTCGATGATCGTCGGCGTCGTGCTCGCCGAGCTTCGGATCAGGAGCAGTGGCCCAGTCCGACGCCCAGCCTCACGTCCGCATGGATCGCGGGGTGACCGTGGGGTCCTGCTCGGAGTCGGGTTGCGTGGACACCGGGTGTGCACCTGCGCGATCCGCTCCGTGCTGGTGGTCTCGCCTGCTGCACTGAGGTGGTGAAGAGGACTCCCGTCCTGATCGCCGTGGCGCTGAGCACCGTGGTGTTCCCCGCGTGCGGTGGCCCACCGGGCGACACCCTGGCGCCGGGGACCGCCACGGTCGATGCCTCCACCTCCCCGGAGGACGTGGTGCGCGGCTACCTGGGCGCGTTGCAGGAGCGTGATGAGTCCGCTGCGACCTCGCTGACCACACAGCCGTACTCCGGCCGCGACGGCTGGGCTGCAGACCCCCCGATCATCGAGGACGTCGAGGTTTCCGCCGCGGTGGCCCATTCGACGACGGGAACAGCGGCCGAGGGACACGCTCAGGCGGTGTTCGTGCCGGTGTCCTTCGAGCTGCGCGGCGGGGACGAGACCGTGCCGGACGGGCCGACGTCGTGGGGGTACGTCCTGGTGCGTGACAGCGAGTCCGAGGCGTGGCGCATCGCTGACGCCGGAAGCATCTGAGCACCGCCGCTGTGCCTGCTCGACGCCGGCTGCGGTGCGCTCACCACCGACTCAGCACGCCGTCGAACACGTCGAGTGTGAGCGGGAGGTCGACAAGCCTGTCGTGACGCCACGTGGTGACGGCCTGGCACCGCAGGAGCCACCGGTGGTGAGGCGGTGACCGCCCCTCAGGGTGGCTCGAGCGGCCGGCGGTGGCCCGTGGGCGAGCGCGGCGGTGGGCGCACGGGCACCGTGCGCAGACGTCGTTCGCGGTGGTGAGCCAGGAGGGGGCACCGGTGCACCCGTTCACGTCCATCAGGACCGGCCTGCACGAGCCGGGAGCCATCCCGCTGCTGATCGTCGTGGTCTCCCTGACCGTGCTCGTGTGCTCGATCGTCAAGCACGTGGTGCAGCGCGTGAAGCGGTGAGCCGCCGACAGCGCGAGCCGGTGGGGCCCCGCCAGACGCGGTGGGGGGCGGCGTGTGTGGGGGGTGCCGCCGTGGCTGGCCGTGGTGCTCCTCGCGGGCTCCAGCGCGGCGTTCGCGCTGGTGTGCAGCAGGCCGCGCCGCTGCGTCGGGTGCTCAGCGGGTGTCGGGCTCGTTCGGTGTCGGGCCCGGTCGGTGTCGGGCTCAGTCGGTGTAGTACCCGGCGGCGAGGTCCTCCAGCAGGCTCGGGCCCGTCGGCTGCCAGCCGGTGAGCCGGCGGGTGAGCGCGCTGGAGGCGGGCTGGTCGGTGCCGAGCAGGGCGCCGAAGACACCCAGCTGCTCGGGGTCGACGGCTGCCGGAGCCAGGCCCGTCTTCTCGGCGATGACCTCGGCCACCTCGCGCATCGGCACGCCCTGCTCGCCGACGGCGTGCAGCACGGAAGCGGCGGGGGCCCGCTCCAGGGCGAGGACGAGGAGGTGGGCGGCGTCGTCGAGGTGGACCGCGGGCCAGCGGTGGTGGCCGTCGCCGACGTAGGCGGCCGTGCCCAGTCGCCGGTCCAGGTCGACGAGCGTGGCGATCAGGCCGTTGCGGTCGCCGGCGCCGTGCACCGAGCGCGGCATGCGCACCAGGGCGGAGCGGATGCCCCGCTGTGAGAGCGCCAAGACCGCCTCGGCGGTGCGGGCCCGCGCGCCGGCGGGCCCGGCGGGGTCGAGCACGTCGTCCTCGGTGGCCAGGCGAGCGGGCAGGATCGGTGTGCCGGAGGCGGCGACGAAGGCCTTGCCGCTGCCGTGCAGGGCGGAGCCGACCTTGGCGATGAGGGTGACCTCGTTCTCGACCGTCTGCTCGAACCGGGTGAAGTCGAGGGTGAAGGCCAGGTGCACGACGGCGTCGGCCCGCTGGGCCTGCTCGACGATGAGGTCGTGCTCGCTCATGTCGCCGCGCACGACCTCGGCGCCCAGCGCCTCGATCGTGCGGGCGGAGGTGGCGGAGCGGGCCAGGCCGGTGACCTGGTGCCCGGCCGCGAGGAGCCGGGCGGTCGTGGCGGTGCCGATCCAGCCGGAGGCGCCGGTGGTGAAGACGCGCACGGTGCGTCCTTTCAGGAGGTGGTGCACGAGGTCGTGCGGGAGCGGCGGCTGCTGCCGCGGGGAGCCTCACCTCTCGATGTGACTCAGTAACATCACTGTACCCCTGATGTGACTGAGTTGCACCGGGTACGGTGGCCGTCGTGGCCCGCTGGGAACCGGACGCGCACGGCCGGCTGCTGCGCGCCGCGATCGACCTCTTCGCCGAGCAGGGCTACGAGGCCACGACGACGGCGCAGATCGCCGAGCGGGCCGGGCTGACCAGGACGACGCTGTTCCGCCTCTTCCCCGACAAGCGCGAGATCCTCTTCCAGGGCCAGGACGCGCTCGTCGACCTGGCAGTCGAGGCGGTCCGCAGCGCTCCGGCCGGCGCCTCGCCCCTGGAGGCCCTCGCTGCCGGCGTCTCGGCGATGACGGACGCGCACGCCGCGGACCGCGCCGCCAGTGCCGGGCTGGCCCGGCTCATCGCCGCCAGCGCGGAGCTGGGGGAGCGCGCCAGCTCCAAGCGCTCGTCCATCACCGCCGCCTTGCAGGCGGGGCTGCGCGAGCGGTGCGGCGACGCGCGTCGAGCGGGTCTGCTGGCCGATGTGGGAGTCAGGGCCTACTACGACGGGTTCGACGCCTGGCTCGCCGCCGACGACGGCAGGTCCCTGACCGCGGTTGTGCTCGAGGAGCTGGAGGACTGCCGGGCGGCGTTGCGCGAGGTGCTGGCCGATCGCCGGCCGGCGCGCCGCGGCTGAGTGCCGCACGGGCCGCGCCGCACCGGACCGCTTCGGGCTCGTGGGCCGCGGCAGTGCCGGCAACCCCGAACGAGTTCCCGGGGGCTCGCTGTTCGGCACGAGCGTGCGGTCGTCGTCTGCTCGGGTCGTCCCGAGGGCGACCGTGGTGCTCAGTGGTGCTGCCGGCGTCGGCCCACCGACCCGCGGTTTCCCGTCCGGTGCGGTCGAGAAGCACTGCACGCCCGGGGGGAGGAGGTGGCGCGCGGCACCTGCGAGGTGGCTGCTCACGCGCCGGCCGCCGCCTGGCGCGGCGCCCGGTCACGAGGGCAGGGGCTCGGGGTGGCGGCTGCTGAGGCCGTCGAGGGAGATCGTCATCAGCCGTCGCCAGCGGTGCTGGCCGCCGGGGGTCTGCACCACCTGGCACAGCGAGGCGCTCAGGGAGAGCAGGTCCTCGGTGCCCACCCCGTCGCGCAGCAGCCCGGCCCGCTCGCAGCGCTCGCGCAGCACGTCGATGAAGGCCCGGCACTCCTGCACGCACTCCTGGGTGGGTCCGCCGGTCCGGACGTAGCTGTCCATCAGGGCGCGGTTGTGCGCCTGCGTGGTCAGCACCTGCTCGAAGAAGCCCGACAGCGCCTGCCAGGGGTCCTCCGTCGCCGCGGCGCGTTCGTGGGCCTCGGTGAGCCAGGCGGTGAACTCCTGCTCCAGGCTCGAGCGCAGCAGGTCCTCCTTGGAGGGGAAGTGCCGGTACAGGGTCCCCATGCCGACCCCGCTGCGCCGGGCGATCTCGCGCACGTCCACCTCTCCACCGCGTTCGGCGAAGACGGCCGTGGCGGCCGCGATGATCGCCGCCCGGTTGCGTTCGGCGTCGGCGCGCCGCCCACGGGTCGCGGGCGGCGCGGCGGCGGCCGGTGCGCCGGTCGCGGCGGCGGTGCGGGGTTCACTCACCTGCCCAGGGTATGCCTGCACCGATGGAGCGGAGCGCTCGCTCCGGTTGTGCTACGTTCAAGAGGAGCAATCGCTCCGCTTGTCCTCCCCCGAGGGCGGCGCACCTCGTCAGTGGATGGAGAGCACCGTGGCGACCCTGGGGATCATCGGCAGCGGCAGCATCGGCACGGCCGTCGCGCGGCTCGCGATCGCGGCCGGCATGGAGGTGGTGCTGTCGAACTCGCGCGGCCCGCAGACCCTGGCGGCGACCGTGGCGGGACTCGGCGAGGCGGCGCGGGCGGCGACACCGCAGGAGGCGGCCGAAGCCGGCGGGCAGGTCGTCCTCGCCGTCCCGCTGACCGCTCTGCGCTCCCTGCCCGTCGAAGCCCTGCGCGGCAAGGTGGTCCTGGAGACGGTCAACTACTACGCCACGCGCGACGGGCACGTCGACGAGCTGGACGCGGGGCTCACCACGACGTCCGAGTTCGTCCAGGCCCACCTGCCCGGGGCGCGCACCGTCAAGGTGTTCAACAACATCGCCGCCTCCCACATCACCGCCCTGGCCCGACCGGCCGGAGCGGGCGACCGCTCGGCGTTGCCCATCGCCGGGGACGACGCGGCGGCCAGGGCGCGAGCCGCCGGGCTCATCGACCGTCTCGGGTTCGACACCGTCGACGTCGGTCCGCTCTCGCAGAGCTGGCGCTTCGAGCCGGAGACGGCCGCCTACGCCCCGGCGTACGCGGCCGACCCCGCGGCGGTGCTGCGCGGCTGGCGGCAGCTGGTGGACGACCTGCGCGCCGGCCGTGCTCCCCGGCTGCCCGCTCCCGACGCCGGCCGCCCGTTGCCCGCTGCGCGACTGGGTCAGCTGCTGGCCGGTGCCGAGCGCACGCTGACCGCCGACCGGGTGGTGGCCTGAGCACCGGAGCCCACCAGCGCCTCGACGTCCACCACGGAGGAGGAGGCGTCCCGGTGGGTCCGCACGTCCTCAGCGCTCCAGCCGCGCTGCAGCAGGTACCGCACGCTGACCTCGCCACGACCGTGAGGTCCCGGGGTCGCCGGCGCCGGTTTCAGCCGGCGAGTCCGCGGGCGACGATGCTGCGACCGGCGGCGGCGACGGCCTCGCGGGCGGGTCGAGGGATGACGCCCAGGACGGTGCGGGTCTCGTCGTTGGAGACCCTCTTGACGTGACCGAGGTCTGCGGCGACGGACTTGAAGTCATCGCGGAAGAGGGCTGCCAGCCGGACCACGACGTTCGGGATGGAACGGGTCGGGACCTTCGACGCCTGGTCCCCGAGCTCGTGCTTCAAGACCGCGCCGATCTCCTCCACGGCCATCGCCGGTTCGCCGGTGGCGACCAGGAACCGTTGCCCCCGCCCTCGCCCTCAGCTCCATCCCGCTGTCGTCGTCCTCGATGAAGTCCCAGGCGGCTCGTTCGGCCAGGATCTCGCTCCGCCCGTACGCGTCGACCCCCGGGCCGTGCAGCGGCGACCAGTCCTGCTCGGTGAAGACGCGGTCGACGTGTCCGTGACCGGAACCGACGGCGTGGAACGCCGAGGTCGACACGACGCGCTGCACGCCGGCGTCTCGCGCCGCGCGCAGGACTCGCAGCGCCCCGTCGCGGGCGGGGACGATGACCTCGTCCTCGACCCTGCCGGTGTGGACGGGGGAGGCCAGGTGCAGGACGTGGTCCACCCCCGTGACGGCAGCCGCCCAGCCGCTGTCCTGCACCAGGTCGTCCTCCACGAACGTCAGCGCGTCGTCACCGGTGAGGCCCGCCTCGCGCAGCACGGCCCGCACGCCCGCCTCCTCGCGCAGGGAGCGCAGGGTGGAACGGACGCGGTGCCCCTGTGCGAGCAACCGGACGATGACGTGCCCGGCGGTGGGACCAGGACCACCGGTGACCAGGACGTGCGCCATGAGGGAACCTCGTCGGTAGGAGGAGCAGGAGCGCGAGCGAGACCACCACCCTCACCGCCCACGTCCTCGGCGCCCAGGTCCCTGGTGGCACTGGTAGTGGCAGGACCTGCCCTCCTGCTCCGGGACCGGGGTTATCGTGCTCGACGTGGGTGACGGGGCGAACATCCTGGGCGACTACCTCCGCGCCCGGCGCGAGCTCGTCACCCCCGACCAGGTCGGCCTTCCCGTCCTGGGCACCAGACGGGTCCCCGGTCTGCGGCGTGAGGAGGTGGCGGTCAGCGGCACCGATGGAGCGATGCTGGTCGTCCACCACGCAGAGGCAGGCAGTGGATCGGCCGAACGCCTCGCCCGCCTGGGATCCGTGACCGCCTCAACCCCGCCGGGGGACGTGTCCTCCCCGACCCGGTCGCACCGCTCGTCCCCCCGGATGAAGTGAACTCTCGGCCGAGGTGTAGCGCTGAGAGCGAGCACCCCGCTTCGCGGCACGACCGTGAGGTCGGCCGTGTCGGAGGCGTCGGTCAGGCTCCCCGGCATGGTCTTCGATGTGCTCGCAGAGGGTGCTCACCGGTGATCGACCTGCGTGAGGTCGCCGCGCCGCCGTGGGAGGAGGACCTGCTGGTCACGGCGGAGTTCGAGCGGGTCGTGCACGTGTGGTCGCGGGAGCGCGCTGCACGGCGCGCCACGTTCGAGACGGTCCACGACTTCGGCGGCCGCCGGGTGGCGCTGGTCCCGGGTGAGCAGCCGGTGGTGGTCGCCGGGGCGTACACCCGTCACGGCGTGTGCGGCTACGACCTGACCGGTGAGCGGTTGTGGCAGGACCGCAGCCGCACCGGCGTGCAGGTCCTGACCGCCCTGGCGGGAGGCCGTGTCGCCGTCAGCGGCGACCGTGGCCCCACCCGGGTGCTGGACGCCGCCACCGGGGACGAAGTGCGTTCCCTGCGGGGTGTGCTGCAGGTGATCGCACTGGCTGAGGACCTCTCGCTGGCGGTGAGCAGCGGCTGGTGCCGTCTGCTGGACGGTTCCCTGGACCCGCTGGGGCCTCGGATCACGACGGGTCTGAACCCGGTCTGGCTCGCTGCCGGCGACGGGGAGCAGTTGGCGATCAGCGGGATCGGTGGGCCGCTGCGCTTCCTGGACCTCGACGGGCGGGAGCGCGCGAGGGTGGCCGGCCACTTCCGCCACGTCGTCCACGACCCGGTGACCGCGACGTGGGTCCTGGTGCAGGTGTCCGAGGAGGGACAGACCTCGCTGCTGCGACTCACCCGCGATGCGGAAGTCCTGCAGCGATGCCCCTGGGGCCCCTTCCGCGACGTGGCGACGATGGGCGGCGGCAGGGTGCTGGTCCTGCTCACGGACGAGGGGCCGCAGGTCTTGGACTGCTCCAACTGGAGCGCTCGGGCGCTGGGGGTGGCGTGAGCGGAGGTGTCGAGCGCTGCATCCGCACCGAGGGTTCGGGAACGGTGCCCAGTTCGCTCTTCGGCACGAGCGGAAGAGCGCCGTCGGGACCTCGCCGTGGTCGGTGCGGGTCAGCCGGCTGCCTCGCCCGCCCGGGCCACGGCCTGTCGATCGGCAGGGCGGCGGTGGTGTCGACGTGGCGCGGTGGCAGCCAGCGGGCACCCGTCACCGCCAGGGGTGCGACCGTCCTCGTCTGCGAACCAGGGGGTGCTCGACCGCGACGTGACCGCCCCCCGTGGCGGGGGAACCTCGCTGCTGCGGTCAGCAGGTGTAGTGCAGCAGCAGCGAGCCCGCGGGGGTGGGGCTGGCCTGCAGGAGCCGCAGGTCGTGCACCGACGTGCCGCCGTCCTCGCCGTCGCCCTCGCCGGTGACGGCGAAGAGCGTGCGGCCGGTGCCGGCCAGGGAGGCGGCGACGACCAGGCGCAGCTCGTCGACCAGCCCGGCCCGCAGCAGGGACCGCGCCAGCGTGGTGCTGCCGTGCACGCCGATGTCACCGCCGCTGCTCCGCTTCAGGGCGGCGACGTGCTCGGCGGCGGGTGCGCTCACGAAGGTCGAACCCTCCCAGTGCCGGGAGGGGCGGGTGGAGGTGAAGACGTGCTTGGGCGTGGCGTTGATGAAGTCCGCGAAGGGCTGCACGCTCGAGGTCGGCCAGTAGCCGGCCCAGTAGTCGTAGGTGCCCCGGCCGAGCAGGACGGTGTCCTGGGTGCTGATGACCGCGGCGAGGTTGTCGAAGACCGCTTCGCCGGTGTCGGTCATCCAGTCGCTGGGTTCTTCGGCCACGCCGTCCAGCGAGAGCAGGTGGTAGACGACGACCTTGCGCACGAGTCCTCCTCGGAGACGGTGCCCTGGAGACCAGGTGGGCGGGCAGGACTCATCGGCGTGAGCGTGCGGTCGGTGCTCGCCGGCCCGTCCTCCAGCCCCGTGACCTGCTGCACGTGCGCGGTGCCGGGGTGCCGGGGTGCTGGGCGCGCTGCGGTGGCTGCGTCGCGGGCCGGGCTCGACCGCACCGCGGATCGCCGCACGACCGGACCCTCTCCGCCGAGGGGGCGCTGCCTGCGCAACGCGTGGGCACGGTGGGCACCGGGGCGGTCCCGAACGGGTGCGGCAGCTGACCCGCACGGGTGGAACTCCCTCGAGGCGGGGGATCGCGCCGGTTCCGCTGGGAGCATCGCACGGTCCGCTCGTCAGGCCGGCGCGAGCGGTTGCCGTGGCGACGGTGGAACCCCTCCAGCGCCGCGGGTGAGCCGGGCGGCGCCGCGACGGCGCTGACGGGACCGGTCGTCGAGGAGGGCACCGTGCCGCAGGAGCAGGACCCGGGGGATCGTGCGCGCGCTCCCCTGACCCCGGCCGCGCCCCTGCCGGCACCCCCACCGGACCGGCCCCGCGGGACGTGGAGGTGGGACACCGCCCTGGCGGTGCTGAGCGCGGGGTCCTGGTTCGCGTGGGTGGGGTGGTGGGCTGCCGCTGCGGTGCCGCCGGCCGCGGAGGCGTGGTTGCTGGCGGGGCTGGCCGTGAGCCTGATGGCGCTGGTCGTCGTGGGCACGCTGCGGGTGGGGACGCTGCGTGCGGTCGCCGTGGTGGTCCTCTTCTCCACGGTCGCGGTGGCGGCCACCGTGTTCACGCTGGACGCCTTGTGGATGATCGTGGTGGCGATGTTCGGCGTGGTGGCGACCGTGGGGGCGGCGGGCGCAGCCGATGTGACCGTCCTGGTCCGCCACCTCGTCGTCGACCGCGGTCGGCGCACGCGCTGACCGCTCCCGCCGGAGGGGGGTCGAGGTCGCTCACGACCCCGCGCCGGGCGTCACCGGCACGTCGCAGGGTCCCGCTCCCGGACCTCGTGCGCGTCAGCCCGTGGCCTGGTCCTGCGCGCGGCGGTCGTCGTGCCCCGGACGGACCGTCCCCAGGACCTCGCGCGCGCCCGGGCGGTGACGGTGCTGGGCGGCCTTGGCGGCGTACATCGCCGCGTCCGCGCGGCGCAGCAGCTCGTCCAGGGTGCTGGGCCGTGCGCTCAGGGCGGTGCCGATGCTGGCCGAGATGCGCACCTCGACCCCCTCCAGCTCGAAGGGGACCTCGAGCGCGGCACGGGCCCGGGTGGCCACCGCGTCCACCAGGGCGGGGTCGTCGGTGGCCAGCACCGCGACGAACTCGTCCCCGCCCACGCGGGCCAGCAGGTCGTGCGGGCGCAGCAGGCCGGCCAGGCGCTGCGCGGCCGAGCGCAGCAGCTGGTCGCCCGCGGCGTGGCCGTACCGGTCGTTGACGGGCTTGAAGCGGTCCAGGTCGATGAAGAGCACCGCGACGGGGCTCACGGCGTCCGCGCCCGCCGGCCCCGCGTCGAGCGCGTCCGGCCCGGGCGCGGTCCCGGCGCGGCCGGGCACGCGTTCGCCGAGGAGCCGGGTGACGTGCTGCTGCAGCCCGGCGCGGTTCAGCTGCCCGGTCAGCGCGTCGTGGGTGGCCGCGTGCACCAGCGCGTCGTGGCGGCTGCGCCGCTCGGCCTCCAGGGCCGCGCCGTCGGCCTCGCGCTGGGCGGCCAGCACGGCGACGTTGCCGATCACGAGCAGGGACAGCAGCAGGGTGACCACCGCGGCCACGAGGTCCAGGGAGCGGGGCAGGGGCGTGAACAGCCAGCCGGTCTGCACGAGGACCTGCAGCACCGCGCTGAGCGCCAGCGCCATCGCCGCGCAGGGGCGCCAGGCGCATGCTCCGCTCCACTGCAGGTGCACGCTGGCCACCAGGGCGGCGAAGACGGGGAAGAGGAACGTCACCCCGGTGGGGGCGAGGGTGGCGGCGAAGAGCGCGCCGGCCAGGAACACCCGCAGCCACACCCGGTCGTCCAGGCGCCCGGAGCCGATCCAGCGCTGCACCGGGTCGCAGCGCACCAGCAGCGCCACCGGCCAGCCGAGCACCTGCGTCCACCACGGCGAGTGCACCGCCTCGTCGGGCAGCGCCCACCACACCACGCCGGTCAGCGCGGCGACGCCCACCGCGGCCCCGGCTAGGCGCGCACCCGTCAGGCGCGCACCCGTCAGGCGCGCACCCGTCAGGCGCGCACCCGTCAGGTGCGGGCCCGGCGAACGGCCGCGGCCGCCCCCACCACGTGACACCCGGCCCGACACCCCGCCTCCTCGGCCTCGATCCGCTCCCGCACCGCCGGCGGTCACCGCCGCCCGTCCCTGCGCGCGGGGCGGACCCCGGCGGCTCCACGGCGCCCACCCCGCTCGTGCGCCGCCCGCCCGTCGTGCCGGTGAGCGCGCTCACCGGCGGTGGTGCAGCGGTCCCTCGTCCAACAGCATCGATGCCGCACCCGGCCGACTGGACCCGGCGAACGGGTGGTCGACCACCCGCACCCCACCCCTGCGCCACCCGGCCGCGCCCGTCCCGCACCGGCCCGTCCGCGCGGGACGGCGACCGCCCGCAGCGGGCCGGACGGTGCAGGTGCCGGCGCGAGCCGCCGATGGGGGAGGGTGCCCGAACTGCCGCCGGTGGACGCGCCCGGTGCCACCGCCACGTCCGCCGGACCCGTCGCGGTGCCGCCGGTGCCGCCGGTGCACGACGCGCGCTGGCGCACGGCCCTGCAGGAGGTGCTGCGCGACCCGGCCGCCCTGGCCCTGCACACCCAGCCGATCGTGGAGCTGAGCAGCGGGGCGGTGGCCGGGTACGAGGCCCTGTCCCGGTTCGACGGCACCCGGCTGGGCACCCGCCTGGTGGCCGGGTCGGACCGCTGGTTCGCCGCCGCCGAGCACTGGGGCGTCAACGCCGAGCTGCAGGCGCGCGTCCTGGCCACCGCCGTGGCCATGCGCGCCGTCCTGCCGGCGGACACCTTCCTGACCGTCAACGTCGAGCCGCACCTGCTGGCCGACGCGCGCGTGGCCGGGGCGCTGCTGGAGCACGCCGACCTGACCCGGCTGGTGGTGGAGCTGACCGAGCACTCGCGCGCGGAGGACCCCGCCCTGCTCGTCCGGCGGCTGGACGAGCTGCGCGGGCGCGGCGCGATGATCGCCATGGACGACGCCGGCACCGGCTACGCCGGCCTGAGCCAGCTGCTGGCGCTGCGCCCGCACGTGGTCAAGCTCGACCGCGAGCTCATCAGCGGCATCGACGCCGACCCTGTCAAGCGGGCCCTGCTGGAGGTCCTGGGCGACCTGGTGGGGCGCATGGACGGCTGGGTGCTGGCCGAGGGCATCGAGACCCTCGAGGAGCTGGACACCGTCGTCGGCATGGGGGTGGCGCTCGGCCAGGGGTACGCCCTGGCCCGTCCGGCGGCGCGGATGCTGCCCGAGATCGGTGCGGACACGGTGCGGCGCGTCCAGCGCGTGGCCGCGCGCGCCCAGCTCGACGAGCACGTCCTCTCCCTCGTGCGCAGCGCCCGGGTGGGCACCGACGCGGCCACCAGCGACGTCCTGCTCGGCGCCGACGGGCGCGTGCGCGCGGTGCGCTGGGGCGGCAGCGGCCCGGACGACCCGCCGCGCTGGTCCCCGCCGCTGCTCGTGGCCCCCTCGGCCTCCCTGGTCGAGGTGGCCCGCCGCGCCGCCACCCGGCACAGCGCCGACGTCACCGCGCCCCTGGTGTGCACCGACGGGCAGGGCGCCGTGGTCGGCGTCGTCACCCACGCGGACCTGCTGCTGGCCCTGGCCCGCACCCGCTGACGCCGCAGCACCCGCTGCGCCCGTCGCACCCGCTCAAGGTGCCGGCCCCGGCAGCCGATCGCGGTGGTGGAGCTGCGGCTCCGGCGATCCAGACGGCGGTCGCCACGCGGTCACCGGCCCGGGGGGCCGGTGCCGAGCCCCGGGAGACGACGATGAAGAAGTTCCGCTGCGGTGACGTGGTGCCCGGCTGCACCCGCGCCTTCACCGGCTCCACCGACGAGGTCCTCCTCGCCGTGGCCGGCCACGCGCGCGCCGACCACGGCTTGGCCGAGCTGCCCGCCGAGCTCGTCGAGCAGGTGCGCGGCGCCCTCGTCGACGCCTGAGCGCACCGGGTCGCCGCGCGCCCGGTCGCCGCGCACCCGGTCGCCGCGCGCCCGGTCGCCGCGCGCCCGGTCGCCGCGCACCCGGTCGCCGGCGCGCCCGCTCGCCGGCGCGCCCGCTCGCCGCCGCTCAGGCGCTGCCCGCGGCGGCCAGGACGCCGCGCCCGCTGCGCAGGACGGCGTCCTGGTAGGCGGTGTCGCGGGCGCGCGCCGAGGCGGGCACCACGCGCAGCCGGTGGTCGACGTGGGCGCCCGAGGGCGCCGGGGCGGGCTCGTCGAGCACGAGCGAGGCCAGGGCGCGGCCCGAGGCCCGCGGGGAGGACGCGAAGGGCAGCACCCGCGCCGCGCGCGCCACCGTCGACCACACCAGGCGCACCAGCGGCGCCTGCCCGCGGGCCAGGCCGGTGCCCGGCATCAGGCCGGGGTCGAAGCAGGTGACGTGCGCGCCGGGGTGCTCGCGCGCCAGCGCCGCGGCGGTGGCGGTGGCCAGCAGCTTGGTCGTGGCGTAGCGGCGCGCACCGGCCGCGCGCGCCGCGCGGGGCGTGGCCGCGGGCGGGCCCGGGCGCGCCAGGCGGGCGAGGTCGTCGTCCTCCTCGGGGTCGGGGGTGCCGGTGCGCACGGCCGGGTCGTGGGTGGCCGAGCCCAGCAGCACCACGCGCCGCGGCGGCCGCGGGCGCGCCAGCAGCGCGTCCACGAGCGCGAGGTGGGCCAGGTGGTTGACCTGTAGCACCTCCTCGAGGCCGTCGCGGGTGGCGCTCGCGGTGCCGGGGCGGTTCAGCGCGGCGTTGCAAACCACCGCGTCCACCCCGGGCAGGGCCGCCACCGCCGCGCGCACCGAGGCCAGGTCGGCCAGGTCGAGCAGCACCGGCTCGGCACCCAGCCGCTGGGCGGTCACCTGCACGGCGGCGGGGCTGCGCCCGGCGGCGAGCACGTGCGCGCCCCGCGAGCGCAGGGCGCGCGCGGTGGCCAGTCCGAGCCCACGGGTGGCGCCGGTGACGAGGACGGTGGTCATGCCCGCACGGTAGTGGCACTCGTTGCCACATGGCAACGGCTGTCACGACGGCGTGCACGCCGGGTGCGGGACCGCCCGCCGGCCCGGGCCGCGGCCCCTGCCAGACTCGGCCGCGTGACGCAGCCACCGCTGCGGGTCCGGCGCCGCGAGCGCACCCGCGAGGCCATCGTGGGCGCCGCGCTGGAACTGTTCGCCGAGCGCGGCTTCGAGGCCGTCACCCTCGCCGAGATCGCCCGCGCCGCCGAGGTGGGCCTGCGCACCCTCTTCCGCTACTTCCCCGACAAGCAGGAGATCCTCTTCGACGACGAGGGGGCCCTGCGCTCGGCGCTGGGCGGGGCGCTGGCCGCGCGCCCGCTCGGTGAGGGACCGGCCGTGGCCGTGCGCGAGGCGCTGGTGGCGCTGACGCCGCTGTGGCGCGCGCAGCGCGAGCACGGCCTGCGGCGCCAGGCCGTCGTCGACGCCTCCGCCGCGCTGCGCGCCCGCGAGCGCGTCAAGCAGGCCGAGCTGGAGGAGGTGGTCGCCGGCGCGCTCACCTCGCGCGGGCTGGCGCCCGAGCGCGCCCGGCTGCTGGCGCGCGCGGCGGTCGGCTGCGCCGCCGAGGCGCTGGTGCGCTGGCTGGCCGACGAGGACCCCGAGCGGCCCGGCCTGGAGCAGCGCACGCGCGCCACCCTCGCCGACCTCGCCGCGCTGCTCGGCGCCGCGTCCGCCTGACGGGCGCGCGGACCTGGGAGCATCGGGGCGTGGGACTGGGCGGCGGGCCGGACTGGCGGGACGACTACGAGTGGTTCCGCCTCGAGGACGTGCCCGCGCCGCAGGACCCCGACGCGGGCCCCGGGGCGGAGCCCGACGCGGGTCCCGACGAGTTCTCCGACGCGCTGCGCGCCCTGGTGCGCGACTACCCGGTGTGGTCGGGCAACGGCGTCACCCGGGTGCTGCTGGTGGACCTGGACAACCTGCGCGCGGTCAAGGGCCGGCTGCGCGCGCGCCTGGGCGTGGTCGTCGAGCTGGCCCGCCAGGCCGACCACGTCGCCTTCGCCGGCCAGAGCGGCGCGGTGGCGCGCTCGCGCCCGTGGCTGGCGGAGTTCGCGGGGCGCGCACAGCCGGTCGCGGCCGGCCCGGACGTGGCGGACCTGGTGCTGCTGGCGGCCGCCGCCGAGGTGCCCGACCCGGCGGAGTTCCTCGTCGTCAGCAACGACGGCATCTTCGCCGACCTCGCCGAGCGCGGGGAGCTGACGATCCTCTCCCCGGGCGTGGACGCCCTCAGCGACCGCCTGCACGGCGCCGCCAGCCTGCTGGTGGACCTGGCCGCGCTGGAGCGCGAGGCCGCCGAGCGGCTCACCCCCGCGGCCGGCTGAGCCGGGCACCGCCCCGGCACGACGCACCGCCCCTGCACGACGCACCGCCCCCGCACGACGCACCGCCCCGGCGCGACGCACCGCCCTCAGACGACGTCGCCCGGCTGGCCCGGCCCACCCGCCCCGTCCAGCCCGCCCGCGCCGTCGGCGCCGTCGGTGCGGACCTCCGCCCACGCCTCGGCCAGCACCGGCACGGCCCGCTCCAGCACCCCGGTGCCGTAGCCGTAGGGCACCCGCAGGAACCGCTCGAAGGCGCCGTCGAGGCCGAAGCGGGGCCCGGCGGTCAGGTGCAGCCCGCGGCGGCGCGCGGCCGTGACCAGCGCGCTGCTGGACTCCGAGCCCAGCTCCACCCAGGCGCAGAAGCCGCCCGCCACCCGCGGCAGCCCCCACCCGGGCAGGTGCGCGGCCAGCAGCCCCAGCAGCGCGTCGCGGCCGGCGCGCAGCTGCTCGCGGCGGGTGGCCAGCACGTCGTCCAGCTCCGGCAGCGCGTGCGCGACGACGAGCTGGTCGAGCACCGCGGTGCCCAGCTCCCACGGCGAGCGGTGCTGCGCCAGGTGCCGCACGGTGCGCGCGTCGGCGCGCACCCAGCCGATGCGCAGCCCGCCCCACAGGGTCTTGGCGACCGAGCCGACGTGGACGGCGTCCGCGGGGAACGGGCCGGGCGCCGGGCCGTCGATGGCCAGCTCGGCGGTCGTCTCGTCCACCACCAGGCGGGTGCCGTAGCGGCGGGCGAGCTCGACGACCGCGCGGCGCTGGCCCGGCGGCATCACCGCGCCCGTGGGGTTGTGGAACGAGGGCATCAGGTGCGCCAGCGAGGGCCGGGTGCGCGCGAACGCGCCCTCCAGGGCCTCCTCGTCCCAGCCCCCGGCGTCGCGCGCGCCCGGGGCGCGCACGGGCACCGCGACCGGGCGCGCGCCGACGGCGCGCAGCGCGTCCAGGGCGTGCGGGTAGGTCGGCGACTCCACCAGCACCCGGTCGCCGGGGGAGGTGAGCGTGCGCGCCAGCAGGCCGATGGCCGCCTGCGCCCCCGGCGTCACCAGGACCTCGTCGGCGCGCGTGGGCAGCCCGCGGGCGGTGTAGCGGGCGGCGACGAGCTCGCGCAGCTCGGGCAGGCCGACCAGGTCGTAGCCGGAGCCGGCGGCGGCGCGCGCGGGCAGCTCGGCCGCCGCCCGCACCGCCGCCGCGTGCACCTGCGGCGCGCACGGCAGCACCGCGCGCGTGAGGTCCAGCACGACCGGGGCCCGGCCCCGGCCGCCGGGCGCGGGCGGCAGGCGCACCACGCTGCCCGAGCCGCGCGTGCTCTCCAGGTGGCCGGAGACGCGCAGCTGCGCGTACGCCGCGCTGACGGTGGTGCGGCTGACGCCCAGGGCGGCGGCCAGCTCGCGCTCGGCGGGCAGGCGGCTGCCCGAGGCCAGGCGCCCGTCCACGGCCAGCAGCCGCACCCGCGCGGCCAGGGAGCGGAACGCCGGCTCCCCGGCGGTGCGCCAGCCGTCGAGCAGGGGGGCCAGGGAACGGGGACCGGTGCCGACCACCAGGCCACCCTAGGTGGATTGGCCCTACCGGTGGGGCGATCGGCACGGTCTGATCAGGATGTGACCGGTCCAATCCCTCGCCTCTTCCGCCTCCTGGTCGGACTGGCCCTCTACGGCGTCGCGGAGGGCCTGATGGTCCTGGCCGCCGTGGGGGTCGGCCCGTGGACGGTGCTCGCCCAGGGCGTCTCGCGCCTGACCGGCGCCGGCGTCGGCTGGCTGACCAACGCCATCGGCCTGGCCGTGCTGCTGCTGTGGATCCCGCTGCGCCAGCGCCCCGGGGTGGGCACCGTCCTCAACGTGCTGCTGGTGGGCACCGCCGTCGAGGCGACCGTCACCCTCGTGCCCGCCCCCGCCGCCCTGCTGCTGCGGGTGCCGCTCTTCCTCGCCGGCCTGGTGCTGCTGGCGCTGGCCAGCGGCGTCTACATCGGCGCCCGGCTGGGACCGGGCCCGCGCGACGGCCTCATGACGGGCCTGCACGCGCGCACCGGCCGGCCCGTGGGGCAGTGCCGCGCCGCGGTGGAGCTGAGCGTGCTGGCCGCCGGGTGGGCGCTGGGCGGGGACGTCGGCCCCGGCACCGTCGCCTTCGCGCTGGGCGTGGGGCCCCTCGTGGGCTGGTTCCTGCCCCGCCTGGCGCCCGCGGTCGTCGTCCCGGCCCGCCCGGCGGCGCCGCGGCGGGCCGGGTCCCGGCGCGGCGGGTCCGGGCCGGACGGCGGCAGGTCCCAGCCCGTCGCCGGGCCGCGCACAGCTCCGCCACAGGTCGGTGCCGCATACATGGGGTGTGCCGGGAGCGACCCGGCGGTACCCGAGCGGAGGACACCGTGAAGTTCACCAAGAGGACCGTGGCCGCGCACACCGTCGGCGTCGCCGCCGCGGGCGGACTGGGGCTCGTGCTGCTCGGCGCCCCCCTCGCCTCGGCCGCCACCGACGACGACGGCAGCGCGGCCACGAGCGTGGGCGAGCGCCTGCAGGCCATCAGGGACGCGCTCTCGGGCCTGGTCGGCGACGGCACCCTCACCGACGAGCAGGCCGACGCGGTCGCCGAGGAGCTGGACTCCTCCGACGCCCTGCGCGGGCCGGGCGGCCTCGGCGGACCGGGCGGCGGACCGGGTGGCGGGCACGGCGGCTGGCACGGGGCGCGGGGGCTGGGCCTGGACGCCGCCGCCGAGGCCGTGGGCCTGACGCCGCAGGAGCTGCGCACCGCCCTGCAGGCGGAGGGCGCCACCCTGGCGAGCGTGGCCGCCGACAACGGCGTGCCGGAGCAGGAGCTCGTCGACGCCCTCGTGGCCGCCGGCCGGGAGCACCTGCAGCAGGCCGTCACCGACGGGTGGCTGACGCAGGAGCAGGCCGACGAGCGCGCCGCGGAGCTGCCCGAGCTCGTCGCCGCCGCCGTCGACCGCGAGCTGCCCGCCTGGCCCGGGCGCGGCTGGCGCGGCGGCCCGGACGGCGAGGCGGGCGACCCGGGCGACCCGGACGCGGACGCCCCGGCGCCGGCGCCCGAGAGCTCGACGGACGGCTCGACGGACGGCTCGACGGACGGCTCGACGGACGGCTCGACGGACGGCTCGACGGACGGCTCGGTCGACGGTTCCACCAGCAGCACCGGGTGGAGCCCCGGCACCGGCCGGGACGGCTGGGGCGGCGGCTGGCGCGGCGGGTGGAGCGGCGGGTGGGGCGCGCCGGGCGGCGCCGTCGCCGGCACCGTCTGAGCGCGGCGCCCCGGCCGGGTCCCCGGCCGGGGCCCTCCCCCGGGTGTTGTCCGGGGCGTTCGCGGGCGGGAACGGTGCAGGCCCGTGGAGGTCGTGCGCGCTCGCGCCCCGGCGCCCGGGGTCCTCGGCACGCTGGCGGCGTGGACCTCGTGCTGACCGGCGGGCTGGCGGTGGTGCCGCTGGCCGCGGTCCTGGCCGTGGTGGTGGAGCTGCTGGGCAACCCCGGCCCGCCGCCCGGCGCCTCCCAGGAGGACCTGCGCCGGCGCCGCTGATCGTCACAGCAGCGTCACGCCGCGGAAACGCGCGGGTGGTCGGATCCGTCCACGACCGCCCGAGGAACCGCGGAGGACCTGTGCCCGACCTGCCCGACGAAGCGCTCGACACGTTCATCACCACCCGGCTGGCGCTGGCCGGGGTGGACCTGGACCAGCTGCCCGAGGTGCCCGACCCGGCCACCGGCGCGCCGACCCGCGCCGCCGCCCTGGAGTCCCTGCGCACGTTCCTCGCCGGTCCCCTCGTGGACGGGGTGCGCACCGGCGGCACCGTCGAGGCCGTCAACCGGTGGCAGCCCCTCGGCGTGGGCGAGGACGCCTCCACCGCCGAGGCCGCGGCCGCCCAGCAGGCCGCGCCGCCGCTGCTGTACCCCTCCATCGCGACCGCGTGGGCGCCCGGCTGGCAGGAGGCGCTGTGAGCACCGCCGAGCGCGCGCTGAACCGCCGCACGTTCCTCGCCGCGGCCGCCGGCACCGGCGCCGCGGTGCAGGCCGCGGCCGCTCCCGCGCGCGCGGCCGCCCCCGCGCCGGCACCCGACGTGCGGGTGCGCCCCGCCGCCGTGGACGACCCCACCGAGGCGACCGTCGCCGAGGCCCTGACGCTGCTGCGCCGCCGCAGGTTCAGCGCCACCGAGCTCGTGCAGGCGCACCTGGAGCGCATCGAGCGCTTCGACGGGGTCTACCGCGCGTTCAACGCCGTCACCGCCGAGTCCGCGCTGGCGCGGGCCGCCGAGGTCGACGCCCGCCGCGACGTGCGCCGGCCCCTGTCGGGGATCCCGCTGTGCGTCAAGGACAACTACTGGACCGCCGGGGTGCCCACCACCGCGAACTCGACCATCTTCGCGGACTTCGTGCCCGACGCCGACGCCACCGCGGTGGCGCGCCTGACCGCCGCCGGCGGCATCGTCGTGGGCAAGGGGCAGATGGGCCCGCTGGCCACCACGCGCGCCACCACCCCGGCCGGCGAGGTCACCACCGTCAACGCGTGGACGCCGGACGACCCCGCCGTCGACCCCGGCGGCTCCTCCACCGGCCCGGCCACGGCGGTCGCCGGCCGCCTGGCGACGAGCTCGATCGGAACCCAGACCGGCGGCAGCATCACCGGCCCGTCGCTGCAGCAGAACCTCACCGGGCTCAAGCCCACGATGGGCCGCACCTCGATCGCGGGGATCATCCCGCTGTCGTTCACCCGCGACCACTCCGGGCCGCTGGCCCGCGACGCGATGGACGCGGCGATCGTGACCTCGGTGCTGGCCGGCCCCGACCCCGCGGACCCGCGCACGCTGGGCCTGCCGCCGGTGCCGGACCTGGTGGCCGCGGCCACGCCGGTGCGCGACCGCCGCGGGGGCGTCCGGCTGCGGCGCCGCACCCGCATCGGCGTGCCGCCGGACTGGTTCGACGGCGTGGGCCCGGAGGTGGCCGTGGCCCGGCAGGGTTTTCTGGACCGGGTGGGCGCGCTGCGCGGCGCCACGATCGTCGACGTCACGTACCCCGCGGACTGGGAGCTGCTGACGGGCCCGTTCAACGCGATCCGCCTGTCCGAGCGCACCGAGCCGTTCCGGCACTGGCTGCGCCGGGACCTGACGCTGTTCGGGGTGAGCTCCCTGACCTGGCTGCAGGGGCTGCTGCTGTCCGGCGACGAGTGGATCACCGGCCAGCGCGCCAAGACGTGGCTGCTGCAGGAGCTGTACGCGGGGTTGTTCGAGCAGTGCGACGTGGTGCTGCAGACCTCCCCGGTGCCGTTCGACATCCTCGGCCTGCCGGAGATCGCGTTCCCGCTGGGGGAGGCGCCGGCGTACGAGGGCGGCCCGGCGGCACCGGTGGGCGCCGTCCTCGGCGGGCAGCCGTACGAGGAGGACCGGCTGCTGGAGGTGGCCGCCGCGCACCAGGCGATCACCGACTTCCACCTGCGCCGCCCGGCCGACCCGGACGTCAGCGGGGTGCAGCTGCGCAGCGCCGCCGCGCCGCTGCGCCTGGACGCCGTGCAGGTGGCCGCCGCCGCCCAGTGAGGACCGCCCGGCGGTGGGCCACCGGCCCACCGCCGGGCGCGGCGCCCCCCGCTCAGGCGCGCCCCGTCAGCCCCTCCAGCCGCGAGCGCACGCCGGCGGCCAGCAGCTCGGTGTCGGCCGCGGCGGCGAGGAAGCGGAAACCCAGCTCGCGGAAGCGCGCCGCGCGCTCGGCGCCCACCGCGAACGCGCCGGCCAGGACGCCGTGCGCGGCGCAGGCGCGCACCACGGTGGGCAGCGGGTCGCCGGGGGAGTCCGCCGCCAGCAGCGCGTCGACGTCGGTGCCCAGCTCCAGCGACAGGTCGAAGGGCCCGACGAACACCGCGTCCACGCCCTCGGTGGCGGCGATCGCGTCCACGTGGGCCAGGCCCTCGCGCGTCTCGACCATCACCGCGCACAGCACCGCCGCGTCCGCCTGCGCGGGCGGCACCGGCGCGCGCCCGCTCAGCAGCGCGTGCGGGCCCCAGCTGCGCCCACCCGCGGGGGCGTAGCGGCAGGCGCGCGCGGCGGTGCGGGCCTGCTCGGGGGTGCTCACCATCGGCACCACCACCCCGGCGGCCCCGGCGTCGAGGGCGCGCCCGATCTCCTGCTCGTCCAGGCGGCCCGGGCGCACCAGCACCGGCGCCGCGCCGGAGCCGGGCGGCACCTCGCGCAGGCACTCGCGCACCGAGCGGTCGTCGTGCTCGCCGTGCTGGGTGTCGAGCAGGACCCAGTCGGCGCCGGAGCGGGCCAGCGTGGCCACCGCCCCGGGGCTGGCCAGGCTGAACCACGCGCCCAGCAGCGGGCGGTCGGGGTCGGTCGTCCACCAGGGTCCTCGCTCCACGTCGAGCTCCTCCCGTCCCGGCCGCCGCGCGGCGGCCACCCCCCGATCCTGCCCGCGCACCCGGTCCCGCCCGCGCACCGGTCCGGTGCGGTGCGGCACCGGTGCGGCACCGGTGCGCCCGCCCGGGGGCGCGGCGCGCGGCGATCGGGTGCGAGCGGCGACGCAGCGTGCCGGGCCGTTGGGCGGGCACCGCGCCCGACCGGGTGGGCCGCGCCCCGCGCGCTACGGCCGCGCCCCCGCCGGGGCGAGACCTCCTGCAGCGCCGCGCGGAACCGCTCCGCCGGCGGAGAGGAGAAACCCGTGTCCCCCTACGGCCCCCGCGTCAGCATCGCCTCCGTCCTGGCCGCCGAGGCGTACGTGAACACCCGCGTGCCCGCGCCCGCCGTCCCGGCCGTGCCGGCCCCGCGCGTGCCCGCCGAGGCCGAGCGGGTCACCGCCCCCGCCGCCACGGCCACCGCCGTCCTGGACGCCCCCGCCGGCTCGCGCAGCCGCCTGCTCGCGCTGCTGCGCCCGGCCCGCCGCGGCGCCTGAGCACCGGGCGCGGGTCTAGGCGCGAGTCCGGGCGCGGGTCCGGGCGCGGGTTCGACCGCGGGTTCGACCGCGGGTTCGACCGGGGTCTCAGGAGGTGCGGGCGACGAGGTCCAGCACGGCGTCCGCCACGGCCGCCGGTTCCCGCTCGGGCAGCCAGTGGCCGGTCGGCAGCCGCCGCGAGGTGAACGGCGCGCGCACGTGCGCGGCCGTGCCGTGCACCGCCGCTGGGGAGAAGAACGGGTCGTGCCGGCCGTGCAGGAACGCCACCGGCACCGCCGCCGGGCCGGTGCGGGCGCGCTGCAGCGGCAGGGCCCGGTACCAGCCCAGCGCGGCGCTGAGCGCACCCGGTTCGGCCATCCGGCGCGCGTAGCCGTCGGCGAGCTCGCCGGGCAGGCCGCCGCGCGCCAGCAGGGTGCGCAGCGCCGCGCCCGAGCGCGCCAGCAGCAGCCGCTCGGGCAGCGCAGGCACCTGGAAACCGGCCGCGTACGCCGAGCGCAGCGCCTGCCCGCCGCGCAGCGCCGCCGCCCGCAGCGCCGCCGGGTGGGGGGTGGACAGCACCGTCGCCGAGCGCACCCGGTCCGGGTGCGCGGCCGCCAGCGCCCAGGCGACCACCCCGCCCCAGTCGTGCCCGACGACGTGCACCCGCCGCGCGCCGGCCGCGTCGGCCAGGGCCAGCACGTCGGCCACCAGTTCCGGCAGCACGTACGCCGCCCGCCCGGGCGGGCGCGCGCCGGGGGAGTAGCCGCGCTGGTCCGGGGCCAGCACGCGCAGCCCCGCCGCCGTCAGCCGCCGCCCGACCGCGCCGAAGGCGCGCGCGTCCTGCGGGAACCCGTGCAGGCACACGACCGCCTCCGCCCCGCGCGGGCCGCTGTCGCGCACCTGGAACACCAGACCGTCGCGCGCGTACGTGTCCACGACCCCAGCGTGCACCCGCCGCCGTCGCGGCGCCGCGCGCGGCACCCGCCTTGCCGGAACGGCACAGCGGCTCGACGGGCCGGCGGGCGCGCCCCACGATGCCGGGCGTGAGCCTCTTCGACCCCGACGCCCCCGACGCGCGCGAGCTGTGGGAGGGGATGTACAGCGCCGGCGAGCGCTGGAGCGGGCGCCCCAACGCCGCCCTCGTACGCGCCGTGGAGCACCTGGCGCCCGGCACCGCCCTCGACCTCGGCTGCGGCGAGGGCGGCGACGTGGTGTGGCTGGCCTCGCGCGGCTGGAGCGCCACCGGCGCCGACGTCTCGCCCACGGCGCTGGCGCGCGCCGCCCGCCACGCCGCCGACGCCGGTGTCGCGCAGCGGGTGCGCCTGGAGGAGCACGACCTCGGCGCCTCGCTGCCCGCCGGGCCCTTCGACCTCGTCACCGCCTCGTTCCTGCACTCGATCGCGCACCTGGACCGCGACGACGTGCTGCGCCGCGCCGCCGGCCTCGTCGCGCCCGGCGGCACCCTGCTCGTCGTGGGCCACGTGAGCCTGCCGCCGTGGAGCGACGCCGCTCAGCACCACCACGTGCACCTGCCCGCGCCGCGGGAGGTGCGCGAGGCCCTCGCGCCCGTCACCGCCGGCTGGGAGGTGCTGCGCGAGGAGCTGGTGCCGCGGGAGGTCACCGGCCCCGAGGGGCAGCGCGCCGGCGTCGACGACGGGGTGCTGCACCTGCGCCGCCCGGCGTGAGGCGGTGCGGCACCGGCCCTGCGGGGACGGCGGTGCGGCGGTTCGTGGTAGTCCTCTTGCCATGCCGCCCGCCCGCCTGGCCCTGACCCGCACCTACCTCGCCCCGTCCTCCGACGAGGCGCCCGGCGGCGGTGAACTGCCCGGGGTCGCCGACGTGGGCGCCCCGCGCGAGGTGCGCACCGAGGAGACGCACTACGACACCGCCGACCTCGCGCTGGCCGCCGCGGGCGCCTCGGTGCGCCGGCAGACCGGCGGTTCCCCGCGCGGCTGGGTGCTGGAGCTGCCCGGGCGCGGCCCGCGCACCCACGAGGTCCGCCACGCGCTGGGCCGCGCCGTGCGCACCGCCCCGGCCGCGCTGCAGCGCCTGACGTGGGCGGCCGCGCGCGGGCGCACCCTCGGGCCCGTGCTGCAGCTGGCCACCGACGCCGTCGAGCGCGACCTGCTCGACGCCGACGGCGCCGTCGTCGCCCGCCTGACCACCCGCCGCGTGCAGGCGCGCCCGCTGGTGCCGGAGGACTCCCCGGCGCAGACCTGGGCCGAGTGGCAGGTCGAGGTCGTCGACGGCCGCCGCGACCTGCTCGACGCGGTCACCGACGCCTGGCGCGAGCGCGGGGCGGAGGAGTCCGACCGCACCGAGCAGCTGCGCACCGTCCTGGACGGCCCCGAGGAGGGCGGGCAGCCCGCCGAGCCCGGCGACGGCGACTCCGCCGGCGCGCTCGTGCTGGGCCAGCTCGCCCACGACGTCAGCCGCCTGCTCGCGCAGGACCCGCTGGCGCGCATCGACGCGCCCGGGGCGGTGCGCGCCCTCAGCAGCGCCACCCGCCGCCTCGGCGGCGTGCTGCGCGCCTTCGCGCCGCTGTTCGAGGACGCCCCGCGCAGCGCCGTGCTGGCTGAGCTGGAGTGGCTGACCGGCGTGCTCGCCCGCGCCGGCGCCGCCGAGGCCCTGGCCGAGCGCCTGCTCGCCGACCTCGACGAGGAGGCGCTCGGGCACGTCGCCGGCTCCGGCACCGGCGACCCGGCCGCGGTGGCCGAGCGGCTGCGCGCGCTGCTCGACGAGCGGCGCGCCGCCGCGCGCGCCGAGCTGCTGGAGGCGCTGGACTCCGAGCGCTACCGCGCGCTGGTGGCCGCGCTGGAGGCGCTCGTGGCCGACCCGGCGCTGACCCGCGAGGCGTCGCGCTCGGCGCGCAAGGCGCTGCTGCCGCTGGTGGCCGAGGCGCACCGCGCGGTCAAGAACGCCCAGCGCGACGTCGACCCCGACGCCGAGGACGCCGACGTGCCCGCCGGCGACCCCGGCGCCGACCCGCTCGTGCGGCTGCGCCGCGCCGCCGACGACGCCCGCGACGCCGCCGCCGTCGTGGTCCCGCTGCGCGGGGAGGACGTGGAGGAGTACGCCGACGCGCTCAAGGCGCTCACCGACGTCCTGGCCGAGCACGAGGGGACCGTCGCGGCGCGCGCGGTGCTGGAGGAGCTGGTGCCCGACGCCGGGCAGGGCGCTTTCGTCCTGGGCCGCCTGCACGCCCTGGAGGAGGTGCGCTCCGCGGTGGCCCGGCACGACTGGGAGGAGGCGTGGGACGCCGCGAACCGGAAGAAGCTGCGCAAGTGGATGAGCTGAGCGCCCGCTTCGCCGACCCGGTCGCGCTGAGCGGTTCCCTCGTCGCCCTCGAACCGCTGGGCGCCGGCCACGTGGAGGGCCTGCGGCGCGTCGTCGCCGAGGGCGAGCTGCACCGCACCTGGTACACCCGCGTCCCCGCGCCGCAGGACGTCGCCGCCGAGGTCGAGCGGCGCCTGGCGCTGCACGCCCGCGGCGCGATGGCGCCGTGGGCGCTGCGGCGCCTGGACACCGGCGAGGTGTGCGGGGCGACGACGTTCATGAACCTCGACGCGGCGAACCGGCGCCTGGAGATCGGCTCGACGTTCCTGGCGCGCTCCGCGCAGGGCACCGGCGTCAACGCCGAGGCGAAGCTGCTGCTGCTGGCGCGCGCGTTCGAGGAGCTGGGCTGCGCGGCGGTGGAGCTGCGCACCCACTGGCACAACCACCAGTCGCGCGCGGCCATCGCCCGCCTGGGCGCCAAGCAGGACGGGGTGCTGCGCAACCACGTGCTCTGGCACGACGGCAGCTACCGCGACACCGTCGTGTTCTCGATCCTCGACGGCGAGTGGCCCGCGGTGCGCAGCGGCCTGCGCGGGCGCCTGGCCGCGCGCTGACCCCGGCCCCGCCGCCGGGCGGGCGCGGCAGGGCTCAAGGTGCGGCGCGAGCCGGCCGATGCCGCTGCGGATGAGCGCGCCCACCCCGCCCGCGGCGGCCCCGGGAACCACCCCGGCGCCGCCGCCGCGCCCTGCCCGGGCGACGGCGGCGCGGCGGGTGCCCGCGCAGGGGGCGGCGGAGCTGTCCGCGAGCGCGGCCGCGGCGGTGTCCGAGGAGGCGGCCCGGCTGGCCGCGCTGGAGGACTTCGGGCTGCTCGACGGCGTCGTGGACGCCGAGGTCGACGCCGTCACCCGCCTGGCGGCGCTGGTCGCGGGCGTGCCCAGCGCCTCGGTGCACCTGCTGACCGCCCAGCGGCAGTGCCAGCTCTCGGGCGTGGAGTTCGCCGACGGCGACGCCGCGCGCGAGGACTCCCTGTGCGCGGTGCAGCTGCACACCAGGCGCTTCGTGCTCGTGCCCGACGCGCGCCTGGACGAGCGCTACGCGCACAAGCCGTTCGTGACCGGCGAGCGCGGCTCGGTGCGCTTCTACGCCTCCGCGCCGCTGCTGACCGCCGGCGGGGAGGTGCTCGGCACGCTGTGCGTCGTCGACACCGAGCCCGGTGAGCTGGACGCGCGCCAGGTCGCCGCCCTGGAGGACCTCGCGCGGGTGCTGGTGGGCCTGTTCGAGCGGCGCCGGCAGGCGCGCCTGGCGCAGCAGCACGCCACCGAGGCCGTCCTGCTGGCGGCGCAGGCCGAGCGCAGCGCGGCGCGGGCGGAGCAGCACGCCGCCGAGGCCGCCGAGCAGCGCGCGCTCGCCGAGCTGGCGGTGGCCGAGGCCGAGGCGCGCTACGAGCTGAGCCTGGCGGTGCTGGAGTCCGTGGACGTCGGCATCGTGGTCGCCGGCCCGGACGGGCGCCTCAGCGAGTTCAACCGCACCGCCCGCACCTGGCACGGGCTGGACGCCGACGCGGCGCTGGACCCCGCCGAGCACGCCGGGGCGTACGACCTGTACGGCCCCGACGGCACCACCGCGCTGACCGCCGCGGAGGTCCCGCTGCACCGCACCCTGGCCGAGGGGCGGGTGCGCGACGTGGAGATGGTCATCGCCCCGGCCGGGCGCGAGCCCGTCACGGTGCGCTGCTCCGGGCGCACCGTGACCCGCGCCGACGGCAGCCCGCTGGGCGCGGTGGTGGCCATGAGCGACGTCACCGCCCTGCGCGCGCGCAAGCGCCGCCTGGAGGCGGCCCTGGCCGACCTGGAGCGCTCGCACGGCGAGCTGGAGCGCTCCAACGGCGAGCTGGCCCAGTTCGCCGGCACCGTCAGCCACGACCTGAACTCCCCGCTCATGGTCGTCGACGGCTACCTGGAGCTGCTGCAGGACACCTGCGGCGCGCAGCTCGACGAGCAGGCCCGCGCCTGGATCGCCACCGCCCGGCGCGGCGCGGGACGGATGCAGGACCTCATCGCCGCGCTGCTGGACTACGCCCGAGCCGGCGCGCAGACCTGCCGGCGCGAACCGGTCGACCTCGGCGCCGTCCTCGAGCAGGCCGTCGGGGACCTGCACGGCGCCGTCGAGGAGGCCGGTGCCCGCATCGGCGCCCGCGGCCTGCCCGGCGCGGACCCGAGCGGCGGGGTGCTCGGCGACGAGGTGCTGCTGCGCCAGCTGCTGCAGAACCTCGTCGGCAACGCGGTCAAGTACCGCCACCCGCAGCGGCCGTGCCGGGTGGAGCTGAGCGCGGTGCGCGAGGGCGAGGGCTGGACCGTCAGCGTGGCGGACAACGGCATCGGCATCCCCGCCGGGCAGCGCGAGGCCGTCTTCGGGATGTTCACCCAGGTCGACCCCTCGGCCCGCGGCGGCCACGGCATCGGCCTGGCCACCTGCCAGCGCATCGTGACCCGCCACGGCGGGCGCGTCTGGGCCGAGGAGACGCCCGGCGGCGGCACCACCGTCCGGTTCACCCTGCCGTCCGGCGCGCCGCAGCTCGCCTGACGCGGCACGGCTGGAGCGGCACCGCCCGCGGCCCGCGCCCTGCTCGCGGTGCCCGGGCGGGGCACTCGCGGCCGGGTTAGCGTGGCGCGCGTGCACGACGCCCGCCGACGCACCGGGACCCGCCCGGTCCTGCTGCGCGTCGTGCTCGTCGTGGCGCTCGTGGTGGGCCTGTGCGCCATGCACGTGCTGGCCACGGCGGTCGGCTGGCACCACGCCGAGGCCCACGACGCCTCCGCGAGCACCACCGCCGTCGCACCCGCCGGCGCGCACGCGGACCACCACGCCGGTCCCCGGGCCGAAACCCGGGCCGACGTGGGAGAGCACCGCGACCACCACGACGCGCTGGACTGCGTCCTCGCCCTGGGCGCCGGCGTCGCCGCGCTGGTGGTCCTCGTGGCGCTCGCGGCCCGGCGCGCGCTGCGCCGCTCGTACCGGCCGGCGCCGGCGTGGCCCCGGTCGGCGGTGGCGGTCACGCCCTGGCGCGGGCCCCCGCCGTGGCGCTGGCCACGCACCTCCCTCTGCGTGATCCGGGTCTAGGCCGAACCGGCGCGCCCAGCCGCTCGACGCGAGCAACGCGTCGGCGGCCGCGGGTGCCGCTTCGTCGTGCCCTGGACCCACCTCACGCAAGGAGCTCTTCTCGTGCGCACCACCTCCGCTTGGCCCACCCCTCCCACCTCTTCCGATCCGTCCACCTCCTCCACCGAGCCCGCCGCCGGCGGAGCTGCCCGCGCGCGGCGCCGCCTGGGCGCCCTGGCGGCAGCCGGTGCGCTCTCGCTGGCCCTGGCCGCGTGCGGGGGTGAGGACTCCGGCTCGATGGGCTCGATGGACCACTCCTCGATGGGCGCCTCCTCCGAGGCCTCGCCCAGCGCCGGCGCGACTGCCGAGACCTCGCCCGGCTCGAGCGCGGCAGCCGAGCACGACGACCAGGACGTGCAGTTCGCGCAGATGATGCTCGTGCACCACCGGGGTGCGATCGAGATGGCGCAGATGGCCCCCGAGCGGGCTTCCAGCCCGCAGGTGAAGGAGCTGGCCGCCTCCATCGACGCCGCGCAGCAGCCGGAGATCGAGCAGATGACCTCCTGGCTGCAGGCCTGGGGCGAGCCGGTGGAGGCCGGCTCCTCGATGGAGGGCATGGACCACTCGATGCACGGCTCCTCGACGTCCGGCGGTTCGATGCCCGGGACGATGAGCGAGGAGCAGATGACGCAGCTGAACGCCGCCACCGGCGCCGACTTCGACCGCGTGTTCCTGCAGATGATGATCGAGCACCACACCGGTGCGGTGCAGATGGCCGAGACCGAGCAGCGCGACGGCCTCAACCCCCAGGCCCTGGAGCTGGCCGACTCGATCGTGACGAGCCAGAGCGCCGAGATCGCTCGGATGCAGCAGATGCTCACCGCCACGGGCTGAGCCCGCTCCACGCCGGCTGCGGGTGGCTCGGACCCGCTGGAGGTGGCTGGGGCCGGTGGGCCGCGGTGCGATCCGCGGCCCACCGGCCCTCCCGCCGGACCGCTCCCGTGAAATACCCCTGGGGGGTACTGCGTTGCGTGGTCGAGCGTGAGACGACCCGAACCTGGAGGCAGTGATGTCCGAGCAGCACGGCACCCCGACGCACCTGCACCACGGCGCCCGCGCCGGTGGCGCCGCTCACGCGGGTCACGCCGGTCACGGTCCGGTGCGGGGTGCGACCTCGTGGGCGGTGGCCGCGCGGGCCACGCTGCACTGCCTGACCGGCTGCGCGATCGGTGAGGTCCTGGGCATGGTCATCGGCACCTCGCTGGGCTGGCACACCGCCGGCACCGTGGCCCTGTCCATCGCGCTGGCCTTCGTCTTCGGCTACGCGCTGACCGTGCGCGGCGTCCTCAAGGCCGGGGTGGGTTTCCGCACCGCGCTGAGCGTCGCGCTGGCCGCCGACACGATCTCCATCGCCGTCATGGAGGTCGTCGACAACACCGCGATGCTGACCATCCCCGGCGCGGTGCACGCCGGCGTCGGCTCCTGGCTCTTCTGGGCCTCCCTGGCCGGCGCCCTGGCCCTGGCCTTCGTGATCACCACCCCGGTCAACCGGTGGATGATCAGCCGCGGCAGGGGCCACGCCCTCGTGCACGCCCACCACTGAGCGCCGGGGGCGGACCTGCGCGGTC
This sequence comes from Kineococcus gypseus, assembly GCF_050871305.1. Lineage (NCBI taxonomy): Bacteria > Bacillati > Actinomycetota > Actinomycetes > Kineosporiales > Kineosporiaceae > Kineococcus > Kineococcus gypseus. The sequence goes on from NZ_JBJLRD010000008.1 coordinate 106,936, forward strand.
CGGCGCGCGCGAGGGGGTGACCGGCCGCGGTGACCGGCGTAGCGTGGACGCCTCGCACGACGAGGAGGTCGACGATGACGTGGGTGCTCGTCTCCGTGGTGGTGGTGCTGCTGGTGGTGGCCTTCGTCGGTGGGGGAGCCCGCCGCGGGCTCGACCGCGCCGGCCGCTCCGGCGATGCCGAGAGGGCGCGCGTCGCCCGGGAGCTCAGCCGTCAGATCGAACGCGGCCGGGACGGGAACGGCTGGATGTAGGTGCCTGCCCGGGCGGGGTGGCGCGTCGAGCGTGGCCGCGCCGTCGCGCCGGTGCCGGGGACCGCGCGCTGAGGGCTGCTGACGACCTCACCCGCGGGCGCGCGCCGCTGCGGGTGCGGGGGAGCGCTGCGGCACCCGCAGCACCAGCAGGCCGGAGAGCGCGGAGGCCGTGAGCGCCCCGGTCGCCCCGAACACCGTGTACTGCGAGGCGACGTCGACGCCGGCGAGGGTCGTGACCGTCCAGCCCAGCGCCCACAGCGGTGGCAGCGCCGCGGCCCAGAGCCAGCGCTGCGGCGTGGTGCGCGCCAGCGCCAGCGCCTGCGCCGGACCGAGCACGGCTCCGATCAGGGCGCCCGTGAGCGCCAGCTCCCCCGCCGAGGTGCCGTAGCCGACGAGCGGGGCGCCCAGCAGCAGCCCCAGGCCCGTGCCGAGCGTGGTCGCGAGGACCCAGCGGCGCGCCGGGAGCCGGCGTCGGCCGGCCAGGGCCTGCCCGGCGCCGATGACCAGCCCGGTGAGCGCGCCTCCCGCCAGTGCCGCGCCCGGGTCGTCGACCGGTCCGGCGAGGGCCCGGCCGGCGAGCCCGGCGGGCGGGAACGCGAGGAAGCTCAGCGTCCAGAGCGCCCACGGGCGCAGGCGGGCCGTCGGTGCGGCGGCCGGTGCGATGGACGGTGTCGCGCTCACGGTGGTCACCCCTCGATCGAGCGGAACGTCTGTACGGCGTGCAGAATCTGTACCCCGTACAGATGCTGTACGGTGTCCAGGCAGATGTCCAGAGGCGGGAGGCTCCTGGTGACGGCGACCCCCGGAGCACCGCGCCGCGGGCGGCGACGAGCCCTCGACGAGGAGGAGGTCGTCGAGACCGCGCTCGCCCTGCTCGACGGGGGCGGGGTCGAGGCGATGTCGATCCGGGGCATCGCCGCTCGCCTCGGTGTGGCCCCCAACGCCGTCTACACGTACTTCCCCGACAAGGCGGCGCTGGTGCGGGCCGTGGTCGAACGGCTGCTCGGTGAGGTCGACCACGGGGTGTTCGCCGATCGCGCGCGACCGTGGCGCGAGCGGGTGGAGGCCGTCGCCGTGGAGCTGCGCACCCGCTTGTCGGCGCACCCGGCCGCTGTGGGGTTGGTGATCGGCGGCCCGATGGACGGTGCTCACGCGCTCTCGCTCAACGAGCAGCTCCTGCGCCTGCTCGGGGAGGCGGGGCTCGATCCCGTCGAGGCCGCACGGGCGTCCTACCTGCTGATCGTCTACATCTTCGGCTCGATCGCCCTCGAGGTCGCCGACGCCGACCGCAGCGGCCCCCTGCCGGCCGAACCGGCCCGGCTCCTCGAGCGGCGCCGCCGCTTCGCCGCCACGCCGGCCGACCTGCACCCGCTCACCGCCGCCGCGGCCCCGGTGATGGCCGGCTACGTCTCCAACGACCAGTACGTCTGGGGGTTGCACCGGGTGCTGGACGGCATCGCCGTCGGGACGAGCGCCCTCGAGGGCTCCTGAGACGGCGTGCGGTGGTCGTGGAGGCGCTGCGGGCACCCGGGTGACGTCGCGCCCCGCGGCGCGAGGGGGCGCTCAGCGCCCGGGGCCGGAGAGCGCGACCCGGCGCCCGGTGGGGGCTGGCACGATCCACGGGTGCCCCACCCCGCGAGGCCCAGCGCCGAGGACGTCGTCGACCAGCCGCTGCGCGTGCAGCTGGAAGCCTTCCTCGACGAGCACCGCGCCGCGCTGGACGCCTGCCTGGACGGGCTGAGCGAGCAGCAGGTGCGCACCCGCCTGGTCGCCTCGAGCACCACGCTGCTGGGGCTGGTCAAGCACGCCACCTTCGTCGAGCGGGTCTGGTTCGACGAGGCCGTCACCGCCCGCTCGCGTCAGGAACTGGGCATCGAGGCCGGCCCGGAGGAGTCCTTCGAGCTGAGCGAGGCGGACACCATCGCCGGCGTGCGTGAAGCGCACCGGCGGGCGTGCGAGGCCTCGCGCCGGGCGGTCGCCGACCTGGACCTGGACGACCTGCTGCCCGGCAACCGCCGCGGTCCCCTGCCGCTGCGCTGGGTCTACCTGCACGTGCTGCGCGAGCTGGCCCAGCACTGCGGGCACGCCGACGTCCTGCGCGAGCAGCTGGTGCACCCGCGCGTCGACGAGCGCGTCGACGGCTGAGCCCTGTTCCGAGTGCTCCGCGCTGCGCGGGCGCCAGGACGACCGCGTGGCACGACGCGGAGCACTGCACCACGTGGAGGTCTGGCGCGACGACGCCACCGCCGCCGAGGGGCCCTGGCCGTGGCTGCTGCAGCGGCTGGGCTGTGTGCGCAGCCGGACCTGGGCGAGCAGGTGCAGCTGGCGCCCCGGCAGCCCGCTCCCTGAGCGCGCCTCCTGGGCCCGTCTCTCGAGCGCGCTGCGGGAGTGAGGTACGGGGGCTCAGGCCGTCTGCGAGCCGCCGTCGATGCTCCAGACCATCGCCAGGGGCAGCAGGTCCTCGATGGCCACGCTGCGCAGGCCCTGGCTGGTGGGCAGCAGCACGCGGACGCCGGGGTGGTGGTCGAGCAGGACCTACCGGTCGCGCCCGCACGGGGCGATGGGTCCGCGGCCGTGGTTGCCGACGGCGACGACGTGGGTGATGGCCCTGGCGCCCTGGGCGCGGGCGGTGCCCAGGGCGACCAGTTCGGCGCAGGGTCCGCCGGTGAAGTGGTAGAGGTTCACGCCGGTGAAGGTGCGCCCGTCGTCGGCGCGCACGGCGGCGCCCATGGTGTGCACCCCGTCCTGGTCGGGGCCGGCGTCGGTGGTGGCGTCGATGACGGCGCGGGCCAGCTCGATCAGCTCGAGCTCGCCGGGATCCAGCTCGCGCGCGGACGGGGGAAGGCTCACCCCGGTCAGTCTGGTGCCACCCCCCGGGTGGCGCTGCTGGCGGTACCGGCTGGGCGTGCTGGCCGACGAGCCGGCGGCGGTGCTGCGCTCTGGGGGGCGAGTGGTGGTGCGCGCCTCGGTCGACGGCTTCCACCGCACGCGCGCCTTGCGCCACGCGCGCGGGCGCGACGCTCTGGAGGGTTTCTCCCGCGACTCCTGCGACCCGGATGCGCTGCGCCGTGAGCTCAGGTCGACCTGCACGACGTCGGCCGGCGCCCACCGTCGACGCCTCCAGCGGTGATGACGGGCTCAGTGCTCGCGCCAGTCCCACGCCGACTCGTCGTCGAACGCGCCCCGGCTGGCGTCGACGACCTTGAGCAGCAGCCCGTTCAGCTCGCTGCTCTCGGCCGCGCTCAGCCCGGCGTCGCCCAGGTCGTTGCTGGAGGTGGCGATGGCCCAGGCGGCCCGCAGGACGGCGCGGCCGGCGTCGGTGATCTCCACCGGGTTGCGGCGCCCGCGCACGCGGTCGCCGGTGCGGGCGAGCAGCCCGCGCCGCTCCAGCCCGTCGAGCAGGGGCGCCACGCTCTGCGGGCGCAGGTGCACCGCGCGCGCCAGGTCCGCCTGCGACACCGCCCCGGCGATGTCGAGCTGGGCGAGCACCCCGAACTGGACCGGGTGCAGCTCCTGGGCGGCCAGGCGCTCGGACAGGCGCTGGCCCAGGAAGCGCGCCACGCGCACCACGTTCCACGTCACGACCTGATCCAGCTCCGCCTCCGTCAGCGCGGTGTGCTCGTCCACGCGCCCATGGTCGCAGCGCGGGTCCCGCTCCGACTTGCAGAAATCTGCTAGTGGGGTGAGGGTGAGCCCTGATCACCACGCAGGCGGACGACCGTGAGCACGACGACCGCGGGCGCGACGAGCGCACGCGCGTCACCGACCCCGCCGGCAGCGCCCCGGTGGCGTCGCAGCAGGCCGACGTCGCCGGGGGACCCGTCGTCCCCCGAGAGGACCGTGCAGCTGTGAGCACCCGGCAGACCGCCCCACCCCCCGAGCAGCCCGGCAGGCTGCACCCCGCGCGGTTGCTGGTCCTGGGGGCGAACGGCCCCACGGGCCGGCAGGTCGTGCGGCAGGCCCTGGCCCGCGGCCACCGCGTGCAGGCGCTGACCAGGCACCCCGAGACCTTCCCGGTCCGCCACGACCGGCTCGACGTCGTCGCCGGCGACGCCACCGCCGCGGGCGTGCTCGACGCGGCCGTCGAGGCCAGCGACGCGGTGGTGTGCACCATCGGCACCGCCTTCACCCGGCGGCCGGTGCGGGTGTACTCCGCCACTGCTGACCTGCTCGTCCAGGCGATGCTGCGCCACCGGCGGCGGCGCCTGGTGACGGTCACCTCCGCCGGGCTGACCCCCTCGCACCCGCCGGGCGGCAGCACCGGCAGCGCCCCGGCCGGCAGCGGGGTCGGCGCCCTGGTCCGCACCGCGCGCCACGCCCTGGACCACGACAGGGTGCGCGACGCGTTCCGCGCCGTGATGCGCCACCACGTCGGCAGGACCGTGTACGACGACATGGCCGCGATGGAAGCGGTGGTGCGCGCCGGCGACCTGGACTGGACGATCGTGCGCCCACCGGGCCTGACCGACGCGCCGGGCAGGGGCTACGTGGCGGAGGAGACCGAGGTCGAGGGCGCCCTGTGCGCGCGCGAGGACCTCGCCGCGATGCTGCTGGACCAGCTCGAGGACGACCGCTTCGTGCGGAAGGTGGCCGCCGTGGCCACCCCGGGTCTGCGGGTCGGTGCCCTGCACATGCTCTGGCACGAGGTGCTCAAGCGCTGACCGCCCGCCCGCGCTGCGTCGCGGACGGCCCGGACGCTCGGAACCGTCCCGCCGTCGATCACGTGCCCGGCGCCCACGATCGCCCAGGCGCGGTCCGGGACGCCGAGGCGCGGTCCGGGACCAGGAAACCGGTCAGGTCGGCGATCTCCCCGGTGGTGGCGAACCACCCCGGGGAGGGAGCGGACCGGTGCTGGAGCTCATCGCCACCGAGTCCCCCGAGACCGCGCCCAGGCACCTGCGCCGGCACGTGGTCCGCACCGCCCGGCCGCGGCCGCTGCCCTCCCCGCCGGCCGGGCGATGAGTTCCCCGGCCCCGCCGGGTCAGGAGCGCGAAGGTGCGGGGGTGCGAGAGCGGGTGTGCGACCACGAGGAGCGGACGTGCAGCAACTGGTGCGGGTGCAGAACTTCGGCGTCTCCGCCGACGGCTACGGCGCCGGTGAGGGGCAGAGCCTGGAGCGGCCCTTCGGCCACGTGGACCCCGGCGACCTGCTCGGCTGGGCGCTGGCCACGGCGAGCTTCCCCGGCCGCAGCGAACCCGGTGGCTCCCGCGGGCTGGACGACCACCTCGTGCGCGGCTCCAGCCACGGCATCGGCGCGGAGATCATGGGCCGGAACAAGTTCAGCCCCCACCGAGGGCCGTGGCAGGACCACGAGTGGCGGGGCTGGTGGGGCGAGGAGCCGCCCTTCCACACGCCCGTGTTCGTGCTGACGCACCACCCGCGCCCCTCCTTCACCCTGGCCGACACCACCTTCCACTTCGTCAGCGGAGACCCGGCCGACGTGCTCGCGCAGGCGCGCGCGGCGGCCGGCGGCCAGGACGTGCGGCTGGGTGGCGGTGCGCGGACCGTCCGCGCCTTCCTGGACGCCGACCTGGTCGACACCCTGCACGTGTCGGTGGCGCCCGTGCGGATCGGCTCGGGGAGCCGGCTGTGGAGCTCCCCGGACGAGCTCGACGACCGCTTCCACCACGACGTGGTGCCCAGCTCCAGCGGAGTGGTCCACCACCTGTTCTGGAGGCGCTGAGCGGTCCGGCTGCGCGGGCACGTCACCGCGCGGGGCGGAACGGGCGGAGCAGGCGGATGCCGTCCTCGACCGACCCCTCGATCAGCTCCAGCAGCCGCGGGACGAGCTCGGCCATCCGCGGGGCGGCGAGGTGGGCGTCGAGGTGGGCGCGGGACTGCCAGCGCTCGTGGACGACGAAGGTGCCGGGTTCCCCCTCGACCTCGTGGGCCTCGTAGTCGATGTTGCCGGGGTCGTTGCGCGAGGGCGTGACGGCGGCGGTGAGGAAGGCCTCGAGGTCGGCCTCCCGGCCCGCCTTGGCCCGGGCTTCCCAGAGGACGGTGACGTATCCGTCGGTGGTCGCGGTCATGGTGACGAGCTTCCCCGGGGCCGCGCTGCGCAGGCAGGCACAGGCCGTACCCCGCTGGCGCCCTGCGCTGCGGAGCTGCGCGGGAGCACGCTGGAGAGGTGGACAAGAAGGAGCTGGGCGACTTCCTCCGCGGCCGGCGCGAACGGCTGCGGCCCGTCGACGTGGGCCTGCCCTCGGGCGCGCGCCGCCGCACGCCGGGTCTGCGGCGGCAGGAGGTCGCCGTCCTCGCGCACGTCTCGACGGAGTACTACACCCGCCTGGAGCAGGCCCGCGCGCCACGCCCGTCCAGCGAGGTGCTCGCCGGCATCGCCGACGCGCTGCTGCTCACCGAGGAGGAGACCGACCACCTCCACGAGCTCGCCGGCACGGCGCGGAAGAGGTCCGCGGTGCACGACCGGAGCGTGCGGGCGAGCGTGGTCGCCCTGGTCGACCGCCTCCCCGGCGCCGTGGGCTTCGTGCTGTCGGCCGCCTTCGAGGTGCTCGCCTGGAACGACCTGGCCACGGCGGTCCTCGGGGACCTCGGCGGGGCGACCCCCGCCGACCGCAACCTCGCCCGCCGCGCGTTCCTGCCCGAGGTGGCCCGCAGGACCGGCGCGGACGCCGCCGACATGACGGAGTTCCGCCACCACGTCGTCGCCCGGCTCCGCGCGGCGACCGCCCGCTACCCCGACGACCCGCTGATCCGGGACCTCGTCGCCGAGCTGCGGGCGGGCAGCGCCGACTTCGAGCGTCTCTGGCAGCTCCACGACGTGCGGGCCCGACCCGTCATCACCAAGACCTTCAGGCACCCCGAGGTCGGCTCCGTGACCGTGGACTGCGACACCCTGCTGCTCCCGGACCGCGACCAGCAGCTCGTCCTCTACACCGCGGTCCCCGGCTCCCGCGACGCCGAGGCCCTGGAACTCCTGCGCATGGTCGTCTCGGGGTCGCTCAGCGTCCGCTGACGGTGCGAGCGGCGTTCCCCTCGGAGGTGCTGCCGGACCCCGCGGCCGGCCGGTGCGCGGCGCGCATCTCGGCCGCCAGTTCCGGGTTGCCCGCTCGGACGCGCTCGATGACGGTGCACACGACGTCGGGGTCCTTGTTCTGGCTGAGCTTGACCTTGGCCTGGAACCGGGTGACGCGCAGGCGCAGCCCCCGGGTGCCCCTCGCCGCGCGCCGGGTCGCCGCCTCGTCCTGGCGCAGGTCCCGCCCGCCCTCGCGCCCGCGCTCGAAGTGCTCGGTCAGCCGGCACAGCGCGTCGTAGTTCTCCTCCTCGTCCAGCAGTTCCGGCACGCCCCACAGGTGCGCGGTCACGTGGTTCCAGGTGGGCACCAGCTCGCCGGGGGCGTACCAGCTGGGCGAGACGTAGTCGTGCGGCCCCTGCACGACCACCAGGACCTCGTGCTGCCCCAGTTCGTGGGCGGTGTCGTCGGGGCGGCCGAAGTGGCTGAGCAGGACGATGCCGGTCCCGCCCGGGTCGCCGCTCGCGCCGGTGCGGCTGTCGGTGCGGGTGCCGGTGCCGGCGTCGTCCAGCAGCACCGGGTAGTGCGACGCGACGAGCCCGCCGGTGGTGGCGGAGACGAAGGTGGCCCAGGGGTGACGGGTGATCAGCCGCTTCACCTCCTCGACGTCGTCGAGCTGGAAGTGCCGGTTCCGCAGCATCAGCGCGCCGCGTCCTGCGGCGACGCGCCCCGCCCCGCCCGCGCGGCCGGGCCGGGGCGGGCGGCGGGCAGCGGCTCGGCGCTGGGGGAGCGGTGCAGGGCGTCCACCCCTGCAGGTTGGCACGACCGGCCCGGTCGCGGCAGCACCTTTCCCGCCGCGACGGTGCCGTGCCGGCCGTGGTCGTCCGCCCGTCCGCGGTGGGGGTCAGGCCGTCGGGGCGGTGCCGGGCAGGAACACCAGCCGGCGACGCATCGCGGTGGCGGCGATCTCGCGGGCCGGGGCGTACTCGGGGGAGTCGTACCAGGCCTGCAGGGTCTGCATGTCCGGCCACTCGACGACGGCGAGCGCGACCCCGGCCTCGCCCTCGGCCACCGTGGGCGGGGCGCCGAGGACGACGAAGCGGCCGCCGAACCCCTCCACCACGGCGGGGGTCAGTTCGGCGTAGCGCTGAGCGCCCGCCGGGTCGAGGACCTCGAGGACCTCGGTGATGCTGTACGCGGGCGTGCTGGTGGTGGCGTCGGACACGGGTTTCTCCTCGGGTGGTGGTGGTCGGGCTCGGGAGCCGGCGGAGGTGCGTCGGGCGCGCTAGACGAGGGGGAGTTCCCCGCCGTCGACGGTGAGGGTCACCCCGGTGACCCACTGGGCGCGGTCGGAGGCGAGGTAGGCGACGGCCTCGGCGACGTCGCGCGGGTCCCCGGGGCGTCCGAGGGGGAC
>NZ_JBJLRD010000090.1:0-8395 GCF_050871305.1 Kineococcus gypseus
TCGCGGCGCCCCCGGTCCTCACGCGCCTGAGCCTCGAGGGCGGGATCTGAGCCGCACCCCGGCGACGCGCGCAGGGGGGGGGGGGGGGCCCCCCCCCCGGCCCCCCCCCCCCCCCCCCCCCCCCCCCCCCCCCCCCGCGGCGGTGTGCACCTCGACGAGCTCGCGGGCCTCGAGGACGTCCTCGACCTCGGCCGGGGAGACGGGCACGACGAGCGCGCCGCGCTTGGGCACCAGGTGCACCAGGCCCTCGGCGTGCAGCCGCAGCAGCGCCTCGCGCGCGGGGGTGCGCGAGACGCCGACGCGCTCGGCGGCCTCGCCCTCGGTGAGCAGGTGCCCGCCGGGCAGGGAGCGGTCGAGGATGGCGGCCTTGACCTCGGCGTAGACGCGCTCGGCCGCGGGCGGGAGGGGATGCACCCCGGTGGTGTCCATGACGCATCCATGGTGCCAGCCGGTGCCGGGCCGGACGCGGCCGGGTGGCGGGCGGGCCCGCCAGGCCGTAGGACAGGGCCCGTGGTCACGCGGATCGAGCGCCCCGGCGCGCAGGAGTGGGTCCCCGAGGGCGCCGGCGTGGAGCAGCTGCGCGAGGCCGCGGCGAGCTGCCGCGGGTGCGAGCTGTGGGAGCCGGCCACGCAGGTCGTCTTCTCCGCCGGCTCGCCCGGAGCGCGCGTGGCGCTGGTGGGCGAGCAGCCCGGCGACCAGGAGGACCGGCGCGGGGTGCCGTTCGTCGGCCCCGCCGGGCGGCTGCTGCAGCGCGCCGTCGACGAGGCCGGGCTGGACCGCGGGGGCGTGTACGTGACCAACGCGGTCAAGCACTTCCGCTTCGAGCAGCGCTCCCCCGGCGCGCGGCGCATCCACAAGAGCCCGGACCTGGCGCACATCACCGCCTGCCGCCCCTGGCTGGCCGCCGAGCTGGCGCAGGTGGACCCCGAGGTCGTCGTCTGCCTGGGCGCCACCGCCGCCAAGGCGCTGATGCCCAAGGACTTCCGCGTCACCAGGGACCGCGGCCGGCCGTACCGGATCACCACCTCGCGCGGGGAGAAGACCTTCCTGGGCACCATCCACCCCTCGGCGGTGCTGCGGGTGCCCGAGGAGGGGCGCCAGGACGCCTACGACGCGCTCGTGGCCGACCTGCGGGTGGTCGTCGAGGCCCTGGGCTGACGCCCGCGCGGCGCTCAGGCGGGGTGGGGGGCGCTGGGCCCGCGCGGCAGGTCGTTGCGCACCGACAGGGTCGCCGAGGCGCGCCGCACGGCCCGCCCGTGCTCGGCGGGCAGCACCCCGCGCAGGAAGTCGTAGCGGCGCACCAGCTCGGCCGTGGCCGAGGTGCGCGGGCCGCGGCGCAGGTGCGTCCACCAGTCGGCGATGTCGCCCCACCCGGGCGCCGAGAGGGAGCCGCCGAACTGCTGCACGCTCAGCCCCGCGCACAGGTTCGCGAACGCCAGCCGCTGCGCCAGCGGCCAGCCCGCCAGGGTGGCGGTGAGGAAACCCGCGGCGAAGACGTCGCCGGCGCCGGTGGCGTCCAGCGCCTGCAGGTTCAGCCCCGGCGCCTCCGCGCTCTCCCCCGTGGTCTGGTCCACCGCCACCGCGCCGTGCGCCCCGCGGGTGACCACCGCCACCGGCACCCGCTCGGACAGCGCCGAGACCGCCGCGCGCGCGTCGTCGGTGCGGGTGTAGCGCATCGCCTCGACGTGGTTGGGCAGGAACGCGTAGCAGTGGTCCAGGCCGGCGAGCACGTCCGGGCTCCAGCGCGTGGAGGAGTCCCAACCGACGTCGGCGAAGACGAGCGCGCCCTGGCTCTCCGCGCGCAGCACCCACGGCTGCGGGTCCGCCTCCAGGTGCGCCAGGCACGCGCGCGCCGGCGGCACGTCCACCGGGTCCGGGACCGGCGGGGGGTGCTCGTGGGTGACCATCGCCCGGTCCCCGCCGTAGGCGAGGGAGACGGTCACCGGCGAGTGCCAGTCGTCGACGCGGTGCGAGGCGGACAGGTCCACGCCCTCCTGCTCCCCCAGCGTCTCCCAGCAGAACTGCCCGTAGGCGTCGGTGCTGAACGCCGCGGCCAGGGAGGTGCTCAGCCCCAGCCGGGCGGTGGCCACGGCCATGTTCGCGATGCCGCCCGGGCACGAGCCCATGCCCGAGGTCCACACCTCCGTGCCCGGGCGCGGCTCGGCCTCCAGGCCGGTGAAGACGATGTCCAGGAACACCGTGCCGCGCACGTGCACGTCGAAGGGCTGCGGGGTCTCGGGCACGGCCCCGATGCTCGGTGATCGCGCCGCGCCCCGCAACGCCCCGCCCACCGCGCGGGGGCCGCCTCGCAGCCGGGCGCGCCCGGGGAGCAGGATGGCCGTGCAGGACGCAGCGAAGTCCACCCGTCTGGAGGAACCGCACGATGGAGTACCGGACCCTGGGCGGCAGCGGCACCGCCGTCTCCCACCTCGCGCTCGGCACGATGACGTTCGGCGGCGAGACCGACCGCGAGGGCGCCTTCGCCCAGCTCGACGCCTTCGTCGAGGCCGGCGGCACGCTGGTGGACACCGCCGACGTCTACACGCGGGGGACCTCCGAGGAGATCATCGGCGCCTGGTTCGCCGCGCGGCCGGCGGAGGTCACCGAGCGCGTCGTCCTGGCCACCAAGGGCCGCTTCCCCACCTCGAACGAGCCCAACGGCGTGGGGCTGTCGCGCCGGCACCTCACCCGCGCCCTGGACGCCTCGCTGCGCCGCCTGGGCCTGGAGGCGGTGGACCTGTACCAGGTGCACGCCTGGGACCCGTGGACGCCGATCGAGGAGACGCTGGAGACCCTCGACGCGTTCGTGCGCGCCGGCAAGGTGCACGACGTCGGGCTGTCGAACTTCACCGGCTGGCAGCTGCAGAAGGCGGTGAGCACCGCGGACTCCGCCGGGCTGGTGCGCCCGGTGACGCTGCAGCCGCAGTACAACCTGCTGGTGCGCGAGGTCGAGTGGGAGATCGTGCCCGCGGCGGAGGAGAACGGGCTGGGCCTGCTGCCGTGGTCGCCGCTGGGCGGGGGGTGGCTCTCGGGCAAGTACACCCGCGACGACACCCCCACCGGCGCCACCCGCCTGGGCGAGGACCCCGAGCGCGGCATGGAGGCGTACTCGCGCCGCAACGCCCAGCAGCGCACCTGGGACGTCATCGAGGCGGTGCAGCGCATCGCCGAGGCGCGCGGGGCGAGCATGGCGCAGGTCTCGCTGGCCTGGCTGGCCGCGCAGCCGGTGGTCTCCTCCGTCATCCTCGGCGCCCGCACGCTGGAGCAGCTGAGGGACAACCTCGGGGCGGCGGACCTGGAGCTGGAGGCCGACGAGCTCGACGCGCTGGACACCGCCAGCGACCCGCAGCCGGCGGACTACCCGTACGGCGCACCGGCCGAGCAGCAGCGCAGCCGCAAGCTCACCGGCGGACGGTGAACCTGCGGCTGCGCTGAGGGCGGGCTGAGGGCGGTGCGGCGCCGGCCGCGGGCCCTGAGGACCTAGCGGTCCTCGGGCTTGCGGTCGGCGGCCACCGCGTCGCGCCGGCCCATGGGCTGCGGCGGGCCGACGGTGGTGTCCTCGTCGGTCTGGCGCTCGGACTCGGCGTTGATCTCGGCGCCGAGCAGGATGGCGTAGCTGGTCAGCCACAGCCACATCAGCAGCACGACGACACCGGCCAGGGCGCCGTAGTTCTTCGTGTAGGAGGAGTTCCCCGAGACGCTGACGTAGATCGAGAAGCCGATCGAGACGATCAGCCACAGCACGGTGGCCACGGCCGCGCCCACGGAGGTCCACTTCATGCGCGGCGCGTCGCGGTCGGGGGCCAGGCGGTACACCGCGGCCAGGGCCACCAGGACGAGCACGAGCAGCAGCACCCAGCGCAGGACGTTGACGACGACGCTGACGATCCCGCTGGCACCCAGGGCGTTGACGAGCACCGGGGCGACCGCGATGCACGCGATGGCCAGCAGCATGAAGAGGATCGCGCCGACGGTCAGCAGCAGCGCGGTGCCCTTGACCTTGACGAAGCCGCGGGTCTCCTTCTCGTCGTAGGCCAGGTTCGTGGCCGACATGAGGTTCTGCACGCCGCTGGAGGCGCTCCACAGCGCCAGCACGATGGCCAGGGCGGCGCTCCACCCGGCGCTGGACTGGTTCTGGCCGACGGCCTCGACCTGGTCGACGACCAGGGCCCGGGCCTCCTCGGGGATGGCTGCGACGCCGTTGATCTGGTCGGTGATGGCCTGCGGGTCGCCGAAGAGGCTCCACAGCAGGAACGCGGCGGTCAGCGCCGGGAAGATGGCCAGGAACGCCTTGAAGGCGACGCCGGCGGCGAGCAGCGGGACCTGGTCGTCCTTCGCCTCGCGCCAGGCGCGCTTGGAGACCTGCAGCCAGCCCCTGGCCGGGATCTGCTGGGGGGACTCGGCCTTCTCGCCGTGCTCGCCGTGGTGCACCGACACGTCGTCGGTGTCGGAACGCTGGGTGGTCCTGCTCATGTCCTCCACTCTCCCGCCCCCGGGACCGGGGCGCGCGCCGAGCGCGTCCCGGCCCGGGTGCCGCTCGATCAGGGGGTCTGCGCGTCCCCGCGGGGTTCCGACGGCGCGTCGGCGTCGTCGGTGTCGAACGCCTCGTCCACGAGGTCGTCGGTGCCCTCCTGGACGGCGTCCCGCCCGCCGGGGGGCGTGGACTGCTCGTGCGGTCCGGTGCTCACGCGTCCTCCTCGTCCGGCGACGCCGCGGCAAGACGGGCCCTCAGGGCCCGCCCCGCCGCGGCGCGCGTGGTGGTGCTGGTCGACCGGTGGTGCCGGTCGGTGGTGCGGCCCGGTCAGCCGCGGGCGGTGTCGCGGACCTCGCCCGCGGCGGCCTGCCCGTGGCCCTTGACCTCGCCGACGGCGGTCTGGCCCTGGTCCTTGACCTCGCCGACGGCGGACTGGCCCTGCTGCTTGACCTCGCCCACCGCGGACTGGCCCTGCTCCTTGACGTGCCCGGCGGCGTCCTGCGCGTCCGAGCGCACCGCCTCCACGCCCTCCCTGGCGGTCTGGGCGACGTGCTGGGCGGCGCCGGCGGCCTGCTCCTGCAGGTTCCCGCGCACCTCCTGCACGCTCTCCTTCGCGGCCTCGATCACGCCGCCGCCGCGCTCCTTGGCGGCGTCGACGGCCTTGGCGGTGGCGCGCACCTCGCGCTCGCTGGCCGGCAGCAGCGAGGAGACCAGCCAGCCGGCGCCGAAGGCGATCAGGCCGGCCGCCAGCGGGTTGCCGCGGGTGCGGGAGGTCACGGCGACCCTCGCGTCGCCGGCCGAGCCCGCCGCGCCCTCGCGGGCGTGGCCGGCGGCGTCGCGGGCGTCGCCCACGGTGCCCCCGACGCGCTCGCGCAGGTCGCCGGCGGCGCCGCCGACGCGCTCGCGCAGGCCGCCGGCCGTGCCGCGCACGGAGTCGGCGGCGTCGTGCGCCGAGCCGGTGACGGAGTCCACCGCGTCGTGCGCGGAGCCCATGACGCGGTCCTTGAGGCCGATGGCGCGGTCCTTGACCTTGTCCACCTGGCGGTGCGCCACGTTGGAGGGGCTCAGGCGCTCGGTCAGCTCGTCGAGGTCGGCGCTGAGGGCGGAGCGCGTGCCGGCGATCTCGTCCTCGATGCGCTCGGGGCTGTCCGGCGCGGCCCGGTAGCCGCTCAGTTCGTCGGGTGCTTGGCCCATTGCACGTCCTCCTTCAGTGTCGTGGTGGTCCGCTCCAGGGGGGGCGGGACCTGCTTGAGCGCCTTCTGCCCGCTCTTGGCCAGCACGGCGGCGACCACCGCCCACACGACGGTGACGACCAGCGCTGCCCAGGCGTGACCGATGAGGTGGCCCAGGGCGAGGATCGCCAGCGCGGTCAGCGAGATGAGGAACAGGTGCCCGGCCACGCCGGCGCCGGCCAGCAGGCCCGCGCCGCGACCGGCGTTCTTGGCGTCCTGGCGCAGCTCCGTCTTGGCCAGGGCGATCTCCTGGCGCACCAGCGTGGACAGCTCCGTGGTGATGCTGGAGAAGATCTCCCCGATGGAGCGCTCGCCGCCGGCGGCCGAGCTGTCCGGCCGCGGGGCGCTGGTGGCCCCGCTCACGGCCGGGACCCGTGCGAGGGCGCGTCCGAGACCGACGGCACGTCCGAGCGCAGGTGGTGCGGCACGAGGTCCTCGATGGTGTTCTCGCCGTAGCGGGAGACGACCTCGTCCTGCTCCGAGCGGGTGCCGGTGGTGGTCGTGCCGGCGGTGGTCGTCCCCGTGCCCGCGTACGTGCCCGCGCCCGCGCCCGCGCCCGCGTAGGTGCCCGTGGTGCCGCCCGCGTAGGTCGGGGGCAGACCGGTCGAGCCGGGGGTCGGGGCGGTGCTCAGCGGCTCCAGCTCGCGGCCGGTGGCCGCCGCGGGGCCGCGGTCGTGGGCCTCCTTGGCGCCGCGGGTCAGGCGGCCCGCGAGGGCACCCGCCGCCAGCGCGCCCAGCAGGAACGTGCCCGGCTTGCGGCGCGCGTACGAGCGCAGCTGCTCGAGCAGCTCCTGCGGCTCGTGGTCGGACAGCGTGCGGCCCCAGGCCCCGGCGCGCTCGCCGGCCTGGCGCACGAGCTGGGTCGCCGGCCCCGAACCCTGGCTGGAGCGGCTCATCTGCGAGAGCTCCTCGCCGGCCTGGCTCAGCAGGGCGGCCAGCCTGTCGCGCTGGGTGGTGCTCTGCTCGTGCACCTGCTGGCGCAGCTGGCCGATCAGGTCGCCGGCCTGCGACTCGACGTCGGTGAGCACCTCGCCGAGCTGCTCGCGCGCGGACTGCACCACGTGCTCGGCCTCCTGCCGGGCGGTGCCGGCCAGCTGACCGGCCTGCTCCTTGGCGGTGCCCGCGACCTGACCGGCCTGCTCCTTCGCGGTGCCGGCCACCTGGCCGGCCTGCTCCTTGGCGGTGCCCGCGACCTGACCGGCCTGCTCCTTCGCGGTGCCGGCGGTCTGCTGGGCGCGCTGCTGCGCGTCGCCGCCCCCGGCGTCGGCGGCCGTGGCCCCCGATCCGCCCGTCACGTCGTACGTCGACATGCTCGCCTCCTCCTGTGGTCCCGCCAGGTGGGGTCCTCCCCACCCGCAACTCGTCCACCGGATCACTACCCGGCCTCGGGACGATCAAACGTGGAGATCAGGTCGGGCGCCACCGGGAGCCGGTGCGGGCGCCCGGGCGCGGCCGGGCGGCCGGAGCGGCCGGCGGACGTGGCGGGTTGAACCCCGCGGCGGGGGGTACGGGACCGGCGGAGGCAGGAAGCACCGGCCGCGACGGGCGGGGCTACCGGACCCCGCCGCCCGCGCACCCGCTCGACCAGGAGGTCACCGTGTACCGCCACACCCGCGAGCTGCAGTTCACCGCCAAGCCCGAGAAGCCCGACGCGCTGTTCGCCGCGAAGTTCCAGGAGATCCTGGGCGGCCAGTTCGGCGAGATGACCGTGATGATGCAGTACCTGTTCCAGGGCTGGAACTGCCGCGTGCCCGGCAAGTACAAGGACATGATCATGGACATCGGGACGGAGGAGATCTCCCACGTGGAGATGCTCACCGTCATGCAGGCGCGCCTGCTCGAGGGCGCCCCCGGCGAGACCACCGAGAAGGCCGCCGCCGCCAACCCGGTCCTGGCCGCGGTGCTGGGCGGGCAGAACCCCCAGCACGCCATCGTCTCCGGCGGCGGCGCGCGCCCCACCGACAGCCTGGGCAACCCCTGGAGCGCCGCCTACATCGTCGCCAGCGGCAACCTGCTCACCGACTTCCGCTCCAACGCGGCGGCCGAGGGGCAGAGCCGGCTGATGACCAGCCGCATCGCGAACATGACCGACGACCGCGGCGTGAAGGACATGCTCGCCTTCAACCTCGCGCGCGACACCTACCACCAGCAGCAGTGGCTGCTGGGCATCCAGATGCTCGTGGAGGAGGGTTTCGCCGAGAGCGAGATCGAGCACTCCAACGGGGACTGGGAGGACGAGTCCGCCGCGCACGTCTTCTACACGAGCACCAACGGCAGCCGCGCCGGCGAGGGCCTGTGGGCCACCGGCAACAGCGTCCTGGACGGCGAGCCGTTCCGCGTCGAGGAGCTGCGCCCGCTGACCGACGACGACGCCGTCCTGCCGGCGCCGGACCCGCTGCAGTTCGTCACCTACGACGGCAGCCAGGGTCCGGGCAAGCCGGGCAACGCCGTCGGCGGCGCTGTGCAGCAGGCCGAGAACGTCGTCACCAAGGTCAAGGACGCCCTCACCGGCGACAAGCACTGAGCGCCCCACCCGCCCCACCCGATCCACCCGATCCACCCGCCCGACCCGGGCGCGACCGGGTCGGGCGCGCGGGCCCGGGCGCCCCTCCCGCCGGGGTCGGGTGCCCGGGCCCCGTCGCGCCCGGCGCGGCGCGCTCAAGGCCGGCGGCCGCGGCGCCGACGACCA
>NZ_JBJLRD010000091.1:0-8052 GCF_050871305.1 Kineococcus gypseus
CCCCCCCCCCCCCCCCCCCCCCCCCCCCCCCCCCCCCCCCCCCCCCCCCCCCCCCCCCCCCCCCCCCCCCCCCCCCCCCCCCCCCCCCCCCCCCCCCCCCCCCGCGCAGGAGGCCGTCGACCAGCTCGGCGCCTCGGTGCGCGTCTACCTCGACGGCGGCCCCAGCACCCGGGGCGCGCCCTCCACGATCGTCGACGCCTCCGACGGGCCGCTGCGGGTGCTGCGGGTGGGCGCCCTCAGCGAGGAGGAGCTGCGCCGGGCGGTGCCCTCGGGCTGGTACGACCCGCCGGGCGAGCCGGACCCGGAGCCCGGGGCGGGGCCCGGGGCGGGGGCGGACCCGCAGCCGGGGGCGGCGGTGCCGGGGGAGCGGGCCGACGCCGCGCCGGGGGGCTGATCCGGCGTGCGGGTCTACCTGCTGGTCCTCGTCGTCGCCGCGGCCGTGACCTACCTGACCACGCCGCTGGTGCGCCGCCTGGCGCAGCGCGTCGGCGCGGTCACCCCGCTGCGCGAGCGCGACGTGCACTCGGTGCCCGTGCCGCGCATGGGGGGCGTGGCGATGCTGCTGGGGCTGGGCGCCGGGCTGCTGGTGGCCAGCCGCGTGCCGTTCACCTCGCGCGTCTTCGAGGCCTCCCCGGGTCCGCAGTGGGTCCTGGTGGGCGCGGCGATCGTGTGCGCGGTGGGGGTGGCCGACGACGTCGTCCAGCTCGACGCGGTCACCAAGCTCGCCGGGCAGGTGCTGGCCGCGGGGGTGATGGGCTGGCAGGGCGTGAGCCTGCTGCAGCTGCCCATCGGCGGCGTCACGCTGCTCTCGGCGCCGGCCATGATGGCGATCACGATCCTCGTGGTGCTGGTCTCGGTGAACGCCGTGAACTTCGTCGACGGCCTCGACGGCCTGGCCGCGGGCATCGTCGGCATCGGCGCGGTGGCCTTCTTCCTCTACTCCTACGCGCTGCAGCGCGCCCAGTTCCCCGACGACTTCTCCTCGCTGGCCACCCTGGTGGCCGCGATCACGGTGGGCTGCTGCGTGGGCTTCCTGCCCCACAACGCGCACCCCGCGCGCATCTTCATGGGCGACTCCGGCTCGATGCTGCTGGGCCTGCTGCTGGCCACGGCGACGATCGCGGCCACGAGCACCGTGGACCCCGAGACGGTCGCCGACGAGGAGATCGCCCCGGCGTTCTTCCCGCTCCTGCTGCCGGTGGCGGTGCTGCTGGTGCCGCTGGGCGACATGCTGCTGGCCGTGGTGCGCCGCACCCGCGCGGGCCGGGCCTTCTGGCACCCGGACAAGCAGCACCTGCACCACCGGCTGCTCCAGATGGGGCACTCCCACCGCGTGGCCGTGCTCGTCATGTACTCCTGGGCGGCGTTCCTGAGCTTCGGCGCCGCCTCGTACGCCTTCCTGCCCGCGGTGCAGGCCCTGGCCGTGGCGCTGGCGGCGGGCAGCGCGGTGCTGGCCCTCACCTTCGGCCCGCTGTTCTGGCGGCGCTCGCGCCGGCGGGCGCCCCTGCCGGGCACGCCGGGCGACCCGGACGTCACCGCCGGCGTCGGCGCAGACGTCGGCGCGGACGTCGGCGCGGACGTCGGCGCGGACGTCGGCGCGGACGTCGCCGCGGTGCCGGGGCGGGCGCGCCAGGGCGTCCACGACGGTGCGTAGGAGGTGCGTCCGCTCGTGATAGCTTTCACGAAGTCCGCACGGCCCCCGCACGGGAGCGCCGCGGACGCGCCGACGAGCCGAACCCCGGACGACCCGCCGACGACAGAGGGCAGTTGACGTGACCAGGAGTGCCGACGACGTGTTCAGCGTCGTCCCTCGGCGTTCGCTGCCCCCCGTCGTCCTCGCGTGGGCCGCCGGCACGGGCGTCGGGGCGCTGTGGGGGTCCTCCGCGGCGCTCGGCGCCCTGGTGGGCGGCGGCTTGGCCACCGCCTTCCTGGCCTCGACGTTCCTGCTGCTGCGCGTGCTCAAGCACGTCGAGCCCGCGCTCAGCCTGGCGCTGGCGCTGATGGTCTACCTGCTCAAGGTCACGGTGCTCGCCACCGCGGTCCTGGTGCTGCGCGACCTGCCCGGCGTCGACGGGACGGCCGCGGCCGCCTCGGCGGCCGCCTGCACCGTGGTGTGGAGCGCCGCCGCGTGCGCCGCCTTCCGCCACCTGCGCCTGCCCGTGTTCGACCTCGGGGCCGGCCGTTCCGGTGCGGGGGGCTGAGGTGCACGACTGCTACCGTTCGCCCCACCATGCCCGAGGACAGGCGGCCGGACGAGGACGCGCGCGAGGAGGCTCGGCTGCAGGACAGCCTGGCCTGGAACGCGGCGTCGTACCTGCTGTCGGGCATCGTCGGCTTCGGCCTGCTGGGCCTGCTGCTGGACCGCTGGCTGGGGACGTCGTTCCTGGCCGTCGTCGGCAGCCTGGGCGGCATGGCGCTGAGCATCTACCACGTGTGGTTCCGGTACGGTTCGCGCAGGTGACGCCCGGCCCGCGCCCGACGCGGGCGGGTCCGGGGCGCACCGCGCCCGCCCCCCGTCCACACACTGGCGTTCGTACGGAGGAGACGCTGTGAGCCTGTCCACGCTCGCCACCGCTGGCGAGGAGTCCTTCGAGGCTCCCACGCCGGCGGACTTCTGGCAGCCGCTCGTCGGGGACGGCGCCTTCGCGCTGACCCGGCCGATGGTGCTGATGGCGCTGAGCTTCGTGCTCATCGCCGCGGTGCTGCTCGCGACGACCAAGCGGCTCGCCGTCGTCCCGGCGAACAAGAAGCAGTTCGCGGTGGAGGCCCTCTACGGCGTCGTCCGCAACGGGGTGGCGCGGGACATCATCGGGTCCAAGGAGTTCCTGCGCTACGTCCCGCTGCTGTTCACGCTGTTCGTGCTGATCCTCGTCAACAACGTGTTCGGCGTCATCCCGCCGATCCAGTACCCGACGATGAGCCGCATCGCCTTCCCCGTGGCGCTGACCCTCGTGGTCTTCGTGCTGTACCACCTCATCGGCATGCGGCGGAAGGGCGTGGGCGGCTACTTCAAGTCGCTCATGCCGGCGGGCGTGCCCCCGCTGCTGGCTCCGGTCGTGTACCTCCTGGAGCTCTTCACCTACTTCGTCTCGCGCCCGCTGACGCTGGCGGTGCGACTCTTCGCGAACATGTTCGCGGGTCACATGCTGATCCTCGTGCTGTTCCTCGGCGGCGAGTACCTGCTGCTGCACGGTGAGGGACTGCTGCCCGCCGCGGGCGTGGTCTCGTACCTGTTCGGCCTGGTCATGTCGTTCTTCGAGCTGCTGATCCAGGTGCTGCAGGCCTACATCTTCGTGCTGCTCACCGCCACGTACATCGCCGGCTCCCTCGCCGACGAGCACTGACCCACCGCACCACAACGACCCCGGGGCCGTCGGCGCCGGTCCGAGAAAGGAACGATCCACACCATGGGTGGAAGCCTCAACGTCATCGGTTACGGCCTCGCCGCGATCGGCCCGGCCATCGCCGTCGGTCTCGTCTTCGCCGCCTACATCAACGGCGTGGCGCGCCAGCCCGAGTCCCGCGGCATGCTGCAGCCGATCGCCATCCTGGGCTTCGCGCTCGCCGAGGCGCTCGCCATCCTGGGCTTCGTCCTCGCCTTCATCAACCCGGGCGGCGAGTGACCCGTCCGGGTCGTCGGCGAGACCACTGACAGCTAAGGAGCGCACATGCCCGCGTGGGTGATGGCGGCAGCGGCCGAGGAAGAGAGCACCTGGGCCTACCCGATCCTGCCGCACCCCGGTGAGCTCATCGCCGGGCTGGTCTTCCTCGCCCTCCTCTACCTGCTCATCGCCAGGGTGGTCGTGCCCCGGCTCGAGAAGGCCTTCGAGGAGCGCCGCGAGGCGATCCAGGGCGGCGTCGAGAGGGCCGAGCGCGCGCAGGCCGAGGCCAACGCCGCGCTGCAGGAGTACAAGGCGCAGCTCGCCGACGCGCGCGGCGAGGCCAACCGCATCCGCGAGGAGGCCCGCCAGCAGGGCGCGGCGATCCTCGCGGAGATGCGCGAGCAGGCCCAGGCCGAGGCCGAGCGCATCACCACCGCGGCGCGCACGACCATCGAGGCCGAGCGCGCCCAGGCCTCCGCGCAGCTGCGCGCCGAGGTCGGCCGCCTGGCCACCGACCTCGCCTCACGCATCGTGGGCGAGTCGCTGCAGGAGCCGGCGCGCCAGAGCGGCGTCGTCGACCGCTTCCTCGCCGAGCTGGAGTCCTCCCCGCGGGACGTGGCGACGCGATGACGGACCTCGACAGCGGCGCGGCGCGGGTCAGCCTGGCCCGCGCCCAGGAGGTGCTCGACGTCCAGCTGGCCGCCGAGGGGGCCGATGCCGGTCGCACCGGCGAGGACCTCTTCGCGGTGACCTCGCTGCTCGACGAGTCGATCGGCCTGCGCCGCGCGCTGACCGACCCGGCGCGCGACGGCCACGTCAAGGCGGAGTTCGTCCGGCGCGTGCTGGCCGGCAAGGTCACGCCCGCCGCCGTCGAGACCGCCGCCGCCCTGGCGACGGGGCGCTGGTCGGGCACCCGCGACATCGCCGACGCCTGCGAGCAGCTGGCCGTCGTGGCCGTGGCCACGCAGGCGGAGCGCTCCGGGCGCCTCGAGGCCCTCGAGGACGAGCTGTTCCGCTTCTCGCGCACGATCGCCGGCTCGCCGGCGCTGCGCGACGCGCTGGCGGACCGCGCGGCCCCGGCGGCCAACCGCGCGAGCCTGGTCTCGCGCCTGCTGCTGGGCAAGGCCTCCCCGGAGGCCGTGCAGCTGGCCCGCCGGGCGGCCGCCCACCCGCGCGGCCAGCGCGCCGAGCGGCTGCTGGAGGAGTACGTGCGCGTCGCGGCGCGCCGGCGCGAGCAGCTGGTGGCCCACGTGGTCACCGCCCGGCCGCTGAGCCCGGAGCACCACGAGCGCCTCGCCGCCGCCCTGGGCCGGCAGTACGGGCGCGCCGTGCGCCTGAACGTCGACGTCGACCCCGACCTGGTCGGCGGGCTGCGCGTGAGCATCGGCGACGACGTGATCGACGGTGCCGTCTCCACCCGGCTGGCCGAGGCCCGCCGCCGCCTGGCGGGCTGAGCCCTCGGCGGACGAGCGGCGGCCACGTCGCCCGGTGCCCCGTCCACGAGGGATGATGGCACCGGGCACCACCGCACTGAACCGCCGCTCGGCGGTCCGGCCCAGCCGGGACCGAGCACCAGCGACGAGCACGGGCACCCCCCGACCGCTCGAAGACAGCACCCGAGAAGGAGAGCAGGGCATCCCATGGCCGAGCTGACCATCCGCCCGGAGGAGATCCGGGACGCTCTCGACGCCTTCGTGGCGTCGTACGACCCCGGCACCGCCGCGCGCGAGGAGGTCGGGCGCGTCAGCGAGGCCGGCGACGGCATCGCCCGCGTGGAGGGCCTGCCCTCCGTCATGGCGAACGAGCTGCTGCGCTTCGAGGACGGCACCCTGGGCCTCGCGCAGAACCTCGACGTGCGCGAGATCGGCGTCGTCGTGCTGGGCGACTTCTCCGGCATCGAGGAGGGCCAGGAGGTGCACCGCACCGGCGAGGTGCTCTCGGTGCCCGTCGGCGACGCCTTCCTCGGCCGCGTGGTCGACCCGCTGGGCGCCCCGATCGACGGCCTGGGCCCGATCGAGGCCGAGACCCGCCGCGCCCTGGAGCTGCAGGCCCCCTCGGTCGTGCAGCGCCAGGAGGTCCGCGAGCCGCTGCAGACCGGCATCAAGGCCATCGACGCGATGATCCCGGTCGGCCGCGGCCAGCGTCAGCTGATCATCGGCGACCGCCAGACCGGCAAGACCGCCATCGCGATCGACACGATCATCAACCAGAAGGCCAACTGGGAGTCCGGCGACCCCAAGCAGCAGGTGCGCTGCATCTACGTCGCCATCGGCCAGAAGGGCTCGACGATCGCCTCCGTGCGCCGCTCGCTGGAGGAGGCGGGCGCCATGGAGTACACGACCATCGTCGCCGCCCCGGCGTCCGACCCGGCCGGCTTCAAGTACCTGGCCCCGTACACCGGCTCGTCCATCGGCCAGCACTGGATGTACGGCGGCAAGCACGTCCTCATCGTCTTCGACGACCTGTCCAAGCAGGCCGAGGCCTACCGCGCCGTGTCGCTGCTGCTGCGCCGCCCGCCGGGCCGCGAGGCGTACCCCGGCGACGTCTTCTACCTGCACTCCCGCCTGCTGGAGCGCTGCGCGAAGCTCTCCGACGAGCTCGGCGGCGGCTCGATGACCGGCCTGCCGTTCATCGAGACCAAGGGCAACGACGTCTCGGCGTACATCCCCACCAACGTCATCTCGATCACGGACGGGCAGATCTTCCTGCAGTCCGACCTCTTCAACGCCAACCAGCGCCCCGCCATCGACGTCGGCATCTCGGTCTCGCGCGTCGGCGGCGCCGCGCAGACCAAGGCGATCAAGGGCATCTCCGGCACGCTGAAGCTGGACCTGGCCCAGTACCGCTCCATGGAGGCGTTCGCGATGTTCGCCTCCGACCTGGACCAGGCCTCGCGCAACCAGCTCGCCCGCGGCGCGCGCCTGGTGGAGCTGCTCAAGCAGCCGCAGTACACCCCGTACTCGCTGGAGGAGCAGGTCGTCTCCATCTGGGCCGGCACCACCGGCCAGCTGGACTCGGTCGAGGTCTCCGACATCGGCCGCTTCGAGCGCGAGTTCCTGGACTACGTCAAGCGCCAGCACCCCGGCGTCATGCAGGGCATCCGCGAGACCAAGCAGTTCTCGGACGGCGCCAAGGAGGAGCTGAAGCAGGCGATCGACGCCTTCAAGCCCCAGTTCTCCTCCGGCGAGACCTCGGCGGCCCCGGCCGACACCGACGAGGGCCGCACGGACGCGGACGACATCTCGCAGGAGCGCATCACCACCAACCGCGGTGGGGCCACCGCGGCCCGCGGCTGACGCGGACCACGACGGCACAGCAGGGACCGAGCGGAGCAGGGAAGAGGAGCAGGACATGGCAGGCCAGCTGAGGGCCTACCGGCGGCAGATCCGCTCGGTCCAGGCGACCAAGAAGATCACGCGCGCGATGGAGCTCATCGCCGCGTCGCGCATCATCAAGGCGCAGGCGAACGTGCGCGCCTCGACGCCGTACGCCCGGGCGCTGACCCGGGCGGTCTCGGCGGCGGCGTCCAACGCCTCGCTGGACCACCCGCTGATCACTGAGAAGCCGCAGGTGACGCGGGCGGCGGTGCTGCTGTGCAGCTCCGACCGCGGCCTGGCCGGCGCCTACTCCTCCAGCGTGCTGCGCGAGGGCGAGCGCCTGACCGCCGCGCTGCGCGACGAGGGCAAGCAGGTCGCGCCCTACCTGGTGGGCCGCAAGGCCGCCGCCTTCTACGGCTTCCGCCGCCGCGAGGTGGCCGCCAGCTGGGCCGGCTTCACCGACGCGCCGCGCTACGAGGACGCCAAGGAGATCGGCGACCGGCTGGTCGCCGACTTCGGCCGCGAGGCCTCCGACGGCGGGGTCGACGAGATCCACGTGGTCTACACGCACTTCGTCAACATGGTCACCCAGGAGCCCCGGGTCATCCGGCTGCTCCCGCTGGAGGTCGTGGAGGGCGTGCAGGCCCCCGGCGAGGGCGAGCTGACCCCGCTGTACGAGTTCGAGCCGAGCCCCGAGGCGGTGCTCGACGCGCTGCTGCCGCAGTACGTCAACAGCCGCATCTACAACTGCCTGCTGCAGGCGGCCGCCTCCGAGCTCGCGGCGCGCCAGCGGGCCATGAAGTCGGCCACCGACAACGCGGACGAGCTCATCAAGAACCTCACCCGCCTGGCCAACAACGCCCGGCAGGCCGACATCACGCAGGAGATCACGGAGATCGTCGGCGGCGCCGACGCCCTGGCCTCCTCCGGCTCGCGCGGCTGACGCCGCACCCCGCACGCACTCGATCGACGAAGGAACCCGAGGAGCGATCATGACCGCCACCGCCACCGAGACGCCGGCCGGCACCAGCAAGGGTGCCACCGGCCGGATCGCCCGAGTCATCGGGCCCGTCGTCGACGTCGAGTTCTCGGCCGAGACGATGCCGGATCAGAACAACGCGCTGACCACCGAG
>NZ_JBJLRD010000092.1:0-7704 GCF_050871305.1 Kineococcus gypseus
GCGCCCCCCCCGGCCCCCCCCCCCCCCCCGCGCCGCGCGCCGCCCCCCCCCCCGCCCCCCCCCCCCCCCCCCCCCCCCCCCCCCCCCCCCCCCCCCCGGCGCGCCTGCTCCAGGCGCACCTCCGCGTCGCGCTGCAGCATGGTGCGCCGCTCGCCGTACCCGGTGGCCGCCGCGCGCGCGGGATCGCGCGCCACGTCGCGGCTGAGGGTGGGCAGCAGCTCGGCGTCCACGGCGCGGCGCACGGCGTCCAGCTCGGCGGCCGCCCGCACGAGCGCCACGGCCCGCCCGGCCACCTCCAGCTCGCGCGAGCGGTCCACCACGGAGACCGCCGAGACGGTGCCGGCGGCCAGCAGCGGCGCGACGACGAGGGCGGCCAGGTGCTGCCACACGGGCCGCTCCCGCAGTCGCCGGCGCAGCGCGCGCCCCCTCGTCCGTCCCACCCGCACACCATCGGTGCGTCCCGGCACCGACGTGAGCCCCGTGCGCACCGTCGGTGCCCGGGGACCGCAGGACCACCCGGACGGCGCACGGCAGCGCTGCGGCGTCAGGCGTCCGCCGTGCGCACCGCGTCCGCCGTGTCCGCAGCGTCCGCCGCGGCCTCGAGGTCGGCGACGACGAGGCGGCGCATGCCGAGCATCGCCCGCACCGCGCGCGCGGCCCGCTCGGGGTCGGGGTCGGCCTGCAGCTCCACCAGCCGCCGCGGCACGACCTGCCACGACAGGCCCCAGCGGTCCACCAGCCAGCCGCACCGGCCCTCCTCGCCGCCCTCGGCGAGGGCGTCCCAGAGGCGGTCCACCTCGGCCTGGTCCTCGCACAGCACCTGGATCGAGAACGCGGGGGTGAGCCGGTGCTGCGGCCCGCCGTTCAGGACCAGGTGCTCGCGCCCGTCGAGGGAGAAGCCCACGACCAGCGGGGAGCCGTCCGGGCCGGGGGAGACCGAGGTGATCGAGGAGTTCGGGAACAGGGACACGTAGTACCGGGCGGCCTCGAGGCCGTCGCGCTCGAACCAGAGGCAGGGCAGGGTGGTGGGCATCGTGGCTCCTCGGGGCGCGGGCGTGCGTCGCTGACGGGGTGTGGACCGCCGGCGGCGCCCGGACTCACCGCTCCGGTGCCCCGGCAGCGCCCCGGCAGCGTCCCGGCAGCGCGCCGCTACACCAGTGTCGCCAGCGTCCGTGCCGGCTGGCGCACCAGCCGCAGCAGCGGCGGCACGGCCACCGCGGTGGCCACCAGCGCCGCCACCGCCAGGCTCGGCACCGGCGTGCCGCCGGCGAGGGCCTGCGCGGCCAGGGCGCCGGCGACCACCGCGCCGGCGGCCGCCAGGCGCGAGTACGACTCCAGCAGCCCCACCAGGAAACCCACCACGCCGAAGGCCCCCAGCCCCAGCAGCAGACCCGCCACGTCGCCGGCACCGGCGCCGCCCAGGCGCAGCAGGGCGCCCAGCACCAGCGAGCACGCGGTCGTCAGCAGCAGCAGCCGGGCGAACGCGCCGGCCACGATCCGGCCGAAGACGTCGCCGGCGCGCGAGCGGGCGTGCTCGTGCAGGCTCGTGGAGGCCAGGGCGTCCAGCAGCACCGTCCAGACCCGGTCCAGGTGGCGGTTCGCCCAGATGCTGCCCAGCAGCGAGGGCACCAGGGCCACGACGGGGAACGCGGCGCTGCTCGTCCAGCCCACCGACGGGTCCAGCACGACCAGCAGCGCGGTGCCCGCCCCCACGCCCGCCGCCGGCAGGGAGCGCCGCCAGGGCGTCGGCGGCCGTGCCGAGGGCGGGCGCGTCAGCACGGCCGCCACGACGGCGGCCTGCGTCAGCAGCACCACCGCCAGCACGTCCACGTGCACCGGCAGCCCGGCGCGCACGGACGCCGCGGCCACCGCGAGCGCCAGCGCGTACGGCACCCCCCAGCCGCGCACGACCACCACGAGGCCGCCCACCCACGTCACCACCAGCGCCGCGGCCAGGGAGCGCTCCGGGGCCAGCAGCACCGCGAACGGCACCAGCAGCGACAGCGCCGCCACGACCCGGGCCGGGCCGCGCTCGGCGCGCAGGCGGCCCAGCCCGTCGGCGTCCGTGAGCCAGCGCCGCCGCAGCAGCCACTGCAGCGCGAAGCTCACCGGCAGCGCCAGCTTCCACGCCCGCTCGGTGGTGCCGGCGCCGAACTCCGCCGCCAAGGGCCCCACCCACGCCGTCGTCGCCAGCAGCGCCGCGACGAGCCCGAGCAGCTCGCGCGGGTCGCTGGGCGTCACCTCCCGCGGGCGCCGCGCCGTCGGCGGCGGCACCTGCGCCGGCGCGGCCGCCGCGGGGGGGGGGCGGCGCGCCCCCGCCCCCCCCACCACCCCCCCCACCCCCCCCCCCCCCCCCCCCCCCCCCCCCCCCCCCCCCCCCCGCGCGCGCCGCCCCCCCCCCCCCCCGGCCCCGCTCGGGCGGGGGCCGGTTGCCGGGTGCCGGGTGCCGGGTCAGCCGACCTCCAGCGCGGTCACGCGCCAGCGCTCGTGGCGCCGCTCGACGCGCAGCGCCAGCGCCCGCACCCGCTCGCCGGTGCGCACCACGGCGCTGACCTCCACGGCGTCGGCCACCGGGCACGTCAGCACCCGCAGCACCTGCGGGCGCGGGCCCGGCCCGGCGGCTCCGCCGCGCACCCGCGCCGCCAGCACCGCGCGGCGCTGCACGTCGGCGTAGACGTCGGCCGCCGACCAGCGCAGCAGCTGCTGCGGCGGGCGGTGCCCGCTGAGCACCTCCAGCAGCACCACGAGGTAGTCGCGCGCCCAGCCGCCGACCTCGGGCGGCTCGGGGCGCTCACCACCGCGGTGCCGGTGCTCCAGCTGCAGCTCCAGCACACCCTGGTCGGGGCTGAGGTGGGTCAGCACCGAGACCACCGCGCCCGGCTCGCCCACCAGGGGCGGCGCGGCCAGCGGCACCGGGTACCGGCGGATGCGCGCGCCCGCCGGCCGCGCCGCGACGGCGGTGCGGGGTGCGGCGGGGGCGTCGACGAGCAGGGCGGCGGTGGCGGGCACGGGGGCTCCTCGCGGGGTCGGTGGTCGGTGGTCGGTGGCCCGGGTGCGGGGCCGCGGGGATCGCGGGGCCGCGGGGATCGCGGGGCCGTGGTCGGGGTGCGGGACGGGCGGCGGCTCAGGGGAGCCGCAGCACCTGGCCCGGCAGCAGCAGATCCGGGTCGTCGCCGATGACGTCGGCGTTGGCCGCGTACAGGCGCTGCTGCTCGTGCAGCACCTCGGCGGTGCTCGCGCCCGCGCCGCTGCGCGCCTGCGCCAGCGACCACAGGCTGTCGCCGCGCTGGACCACCAGCCCCGCCCCGGCGTCCCGGCCGGGCGGCGCGGTGCGGGTGCCGCCGGGCAGCTCGGCACGGGGCAGCTCGGGAACCGGCGCCGGCACCGGCGGCGCCCACGCCGGGTCGGGCGCCGCGGGCAGGGGGTCGCCCGCCGCGGCGGGCGCGGCCGGCTCCAGGGGCGCGCCGGCCACCCACGCCGCGTCCGGTGCGGGGGGCCGCGCCGCGGCCGAGGCCGTCGAGACGGCCCCGCCGCCGAGCACGAGCCCGACGGCCAGGGCGACCCCCCGGCGCACCAGCGGGTGCACCGGGCGCGCGGCGCGTGCGGCGCGCGCTGCGCGCGTCGTGGGGGGCCGCCGGGTGGCGGCCGCGCGCTCGCGCGCCTCCGCGGCGGTGGCGCGCAGCACGCTGATGGCCAGGAGCGCCAGCAGCGCGGCCCCCAGGGCGCCGCACGAGGCGACGAGCAGGTCCGTGAGCGCGGCGGTGCCCCGGGCTGCGGAGGCGGCCGACGGTGCGGCCAGCGCGACCAGGCCCGCGGCAGCGCCGGCGGGCAGCACGGCCAGCGCGGCGCCGGTCGCCAGGACCGCGGTGGTGCGCGCGGCGTCGCGGGTGGCGGGCACGGTGCGTCTCCTCGGGGGTGTCGACGTGTCCGGGTGCGTCCGCTCGCCGCTGGAGGGCGCCGGAGAACGCTGGACGGTGTCGTTTGCTGTCGTTTGGTGCGGCTTGTCTACCGATGCGAGGGTCCGTGGGCCAGCACGGCGGCCGCACACCGCCCGTTCGGCGGTGCCGTCCTGACGTGGTGTGAGCACCCGTAGCGTGGGCGGGTGCGCTGGGACGACCTCTTCGACGACCTCGACGCCCGCCTGGCGCACGCCGGGCGGCTCGACCGGGAGGCCGAGGTCGCCGACCGGCGCGCGCGGGACCTGGCCTCGGTGGACCTGCTCGGGCGGCTGCTCGCCACGGCGGGGGAGCTGTCGGTGCAGCTGCCCGACGGCGGCTGGGTGGGCGGGCGCGTGCGCGCGGCCGGGCCGGGGTGGGTGCTGCTGGCCGCGGGCGCGCCCGTGCCGCGTCAGGTCCTGGTGCCCACGGCGGCGGTGTGCGCGCTGCGCGGGCTCTCGCGCGCCAGCACCGCGCCGGGTGCCGTGGCGCAGCGGCGCACCCTGGTGCTGGCGCTGCGCGCCCTGGCCGCGGCCGGGGAGGACGTCCTGGTGCGCACGCCGGCGGCCGACGTGCGCGGGCGGCTAGTGCGGGTGGGCGCCGACCACGTCGACGTCTCGGCGCCGGGGACCGCGGCGCCGGGGAGCGGTGGGGCGGGAGTGCTCACGGTGCCGTTCGCGTCGTTGCTGAGCGTCACCGAGCTGGTGTGAGGGGGCGCGGCCCCGGCGTCAGGAGCGGGCGGGGCCCTGCCCGTGGGGCGCCTGGGCGCTCTCGCGGGTCTGCGCGTACATGCGCTCGATGTACGCCTCGAGCTGGGACTCCTCCACGCGCCACTGCCCGCGGCCGCCGACCTTGATGGCCGGCAGGTCTCCGCTGCGCACCAGGGCGTAGGCCTGGGCGGAGGAGATCGCCAGGGTCTCGGCGACGTCCGCGAGCGGGAGGAAGCGGGCGGGCACGGTGCCTCCTGTCTCAGCGGCTCGATCGCCCCCGGTGCACCGGTGGCGAGGCGCATCCTCGCACGGCGGGGGCCCGGCGCAGGCCCGTCCGGGTGACCTGTGGACGACGGGACGGCACGCCCGGGCGCCGCGGTCACCATGGCCGGGCGCGACCGGGCGGTCCGGCGCGGCGGGAGGAGGCGCGAGGTGCGCACGGCGACAGCTCCACCGGTGCCGGGGCGGCACGGCCCCGGGGTGCCCGGTCCGGCCCGGGCCCGGCGCTTGCGGGCCCCGTCCTGGCGCGACCCGCGCCTGGTGGTGGGCGTCGTCCTGGTGCTGGCCTCGGTGGTCCTGGGCGCGCGCACGGTGTCCGCGGCGCGGGCCACCACCGGCGTGTGGGCGCTGACCGCGCCGGTGGGGGCGGGCACGGCGCTGGGCGCGGCCCAGCTGCGCGTGGCGCAGGTGTCCGTGGAGGAGGCCACGGCCGCGGCGTACCTGCCCGCCGGTCAGGCGCCCGCCGCCGGGTGGGTGGCGCTGCGCGGGATGGCCGCCGGGGAGCTGCTGCCCCGCTCCGCCGTGGCGCCGGCCGACGAGCTGGTCGAGCGCGCGGTGAGCCTGCCGCTCGAGGGCGCGCTGCCCGACGGGGTGCGCACCGGCGCGCTGGCCGACGTGTGGGTCGCCTGGCCCGCCGAGGGCGGCGGCGCCGCGGCGCCCGCGGGTGCCGCGGCGCACCCGCGCCCGGAGGAGGTGGTCGGCGCCGCCGAGGTGGTGGCCGTGACCGAGCGCTCGGCGGCCCTGGCCGGTGCTGCGGGCGCGGACGTGCAGGTGCTGGTGCCCTCCGGAGCGCTGCCCGAGGTGCTGCGGGCCCTGGCCGTCGACGCGGACGTGGTGCTCGTGCCGGTGCCGGGCAGCGCGGGAGCGGCGCGGTGAGCCTGCCGGTGCTGCTGGCCGTGCCGGGCCCGGAGGAGGCGCGCCTGGTGGCCGGCTGGGAGTCGCTGCGCCGGGAGGTGACCGTGGTGCGCCGCTGCGCGGACGTGGTGGAGGTCCTCGCGGCCGCCGGCGCCGGCCTGGCCCGCGTGGCGGTGCTGGGCGCGGACCTGCCGGGCGTCGACGCCGAGGCGGTCGAGGCGCTGCGCCGCCACGGCGTGGGCCTGCTGGTGCTCCTGCCCGGGCGGGACGCGCACGCCCTGGAGCACCGGTGGCGGGGGGGGGGGGGGGGGGGGGGGGGGGGGGGGGGGGGGGGGGGGGGGGGGGGGGGGGGGGGGGGGGGGGGGCGGGGGGGGCGCCGGCCGGGGCGGCCCCCGCAGCCCGGCCCGCCCCGGGGCCCCCCCCCCCCCCCCCCCCCCTTCGCCGCGGCCGGGGACGAGCCCGTCGTCCTGGCGCGCGCCGCCGCGGCCCTGGCCGAGGCGGCCGGCTCCCCGCCCGGTGCCGACGACGACCCCGCTGCCGGGCACGCGCAGGGCTGGGCGCGTGACCCGCTCGAGGACGCACCGGTGCTCGCCCGCACCGTCGCGGTGTGGGGTCCGCACGGCTCGACCGGCCGCTCGACGGTGGCCGTCGCCGTGGCCGCCGAGCTCGCCGCCCTGGGCGCCACGACGCTGCTGGCCGACCTGGACACCCGCGGCGCCTGCGCCGCGCAGCTGCTCGGCCTGCTCGACGAGGCGCCGGGCCTGCTCGCCGCGGTGCGCGCGGCCACGGAGGGGCGGCTGGACACCGCCGCGCTGCACCGGCACGCCGCCCTGGCCCTGCCCGGGCTCGCGGTGCTGACCGGCTCGCCCGACCCGCACCGCTGGTCGGAGCTGCGCCCCGTGGGTCTGCGCCGCGTCCTGGAGGTGGCCGCCGGCTGCACCGACTGGGTGGTGCTGGACCTGCCCGGTGGGCTCGACGACGACGAGGGGGGCGAGCGCGACGCCGCGACGGCGGTCGCGCTGGAGGCGGCCGACGTGGTGCTCGTGGTGGGCGGTGCCGACCCGGTGGGGCTGCAGCGGTGGATCCGCGCCTGGCAGCGCCTCGCCGAGCTCGTCCCCGGCACCCCCGCCGTGGCGGTGCTCAACCGGGTGCGCGCCTCGGCGGTCGGAGCTCCGGCGCCGCGGCGGGTCGCCGCCGCCGCGCACCGCTTCGCCGGGGTCGAGCAGGTGGTGCTGCTGCCGGAGGACGCCGCGGCGGACGCCGCCGTCCTGGCCGGCCGCACCCTGGTGGAGGCGGCGCCGCGCAGCGGGCTGCGCAGGGCGCTCGCCCGGCTCGCCCAGCAGCTGGAGGACGGTGTCGCCGCCGTCCCGACGCCCGTCGTACCCGCGGACCTGGCCGCGATTTGACCGGGTGGTGGGGCGTGGTTAACGTAGTGGACACACCGCGCAGCGGGGAGGAACGGACGGGTGACCGGCCGGTCCCTGTGGCGGGTGTCACCCCTTCTTCCAGATCGATCTCCTGCTCGTCGCTTCACCGCGGCGGGTGGTCGGCCGATGGAGCAGGGAATGCCTGACCCGGTGGGTCGGTTGAGCTCCTCCGGATGGTTCGGGGAGCCGCCGCCGCTGAGGTAGGCTGCTGAAGCCGAAAAGCGCGGTGACCGGCTGGTCCGAGTGGGCCGGTGGGTGCCGGTGCGTCCGGTTCTTGAGAACTCAACAGTGTGCCAAGTGTTGATGCCAAACAATCAACCCCGTGGCGGTGGTGGTGCCTGGTCTCGTTCGGGGCTGGGTGGTGCTGCTGCTGGGGATTCCTTTGGTGTTGGTCCTCCGCTCCCTCGCCAGGGGGTGGGGGTTTCGAGATCAGAGGTCAAACCAAGCTAGTCATAAGATCTGGTGCTTTCCGGGTTCGCCCGGGAGGTGTCTATGGTT